>NZ_BBMY01000020.1 GCF_000759775.1 Escherichia albertii NBRC 107761 = DSM 17582 | reverse complement strand
CACCCCTGATACGCGAACATTTTCTCCATCATTACGCCGCCAAGACGGTAACCGAGCAAACTGCCGAAGCCCTGGCAGCAAAGCGTAATCAGCCCCTGTGCGGCGGTTCGCATATGCACCGGTGCTTTTTTATCGACATAGATGTAGGCGGTAACGTAGTAAAAATCGTAACTTACGCCGTGCAGCAAAATGCCGAGGAACAATAGCGCGTAAGTGAAATATTCATCCGCACTGCCGTAAATAAAGAATCCATAGCGGATCGCGGCGGTGACCAGACCAAGCAATAATACCTTTTTGATACCAAAACGTTTGGTGAAAAACGGCAATGCCAGCATAAAGAAGATTTCAGAGAACTGACCGAGCGTCATCCAGCCGGTGGCGTTTTTCATACCGACTTCGGTCAGATAACCGTTGGCAAAGATGTAGTAGAACGCCAGCGGCATTGCAAACAGGAATGAACAGAAGAAAAAGACGAGGAAGTTTTTATCACGCAGCAGGATCAACGCATCCAGGCCGAGCATAACTTTTATATCCATTTTACCGGTGCTTTTTGGCGGCGTATCTGGCAAGAACAACGCAAAAACGCCCAGCAGTGCCGAACTTGCGGCGGTGATCAGCAGCGGAATATTGGTTGGTGAGATATCGGCATAACCCAGCATTTGCGGCAAGAAGCCACACGCCAGACCAGAAGCAATCCAGCCGATGGTACCCATCACGCGGATGCGCGGAAAATCACGCTCAACATCTGGCACATTGGCAAAGGCGATACTGTTAGTCAGTGCAATGGTCGGCATATAGGTTAGCGAGTAGGCCAGCAGTAACGGGAAGAACCCGGCAAACGTTGTCTGTTGTGCAGCGAAATACATCAGTACGGCACCAGCAAACATCAACACTGCCAGCACTTTCTGCGCCGAGAAAAAGCGGTCGGTGATAGATCCAACCAGAATCGGCGACAGGATCGCCGCAATGGCGGTACAGGCATACGACCAACCAATTTCTCCGGCACTAAAACCGCTTTTACTTAACCACAGCCACAATGGTACGAACCACGCGCCCCAGATAAACCATTCAACAAACATCATGAACGACAGCTTTGCTGTTGTTTTCATCTTTTAATTCCTTCATGACAGGTAATGTAAGGTACGCGATGACAATACCACTTAATAATACCTTTTAAATACCTTTAAGGTGAAAACTTGACCGCTATAACACTTTTCTGATGAATAGTGCCAATAGTAAACGCTGAAAAAACAGCCGAAAGATGGAAAAAATCGCGTATAGCAGCCAGGATTATGATTGTCCGCGGAAAGCGGGCCAGGACAATCCATAGCCGATATCTAATCGGAATTTACGGGAGCATAGTAATGACAGATATTGCGCAGTTGCTTGGCAAAGACGCCGACAACCTTTTACAGCATCGTTGTATGACTATTCCTTCTGACCAGCTTTATCTCCCTGGACATGACTACGTAGACCGCGTGATGATGGATAATAATCGTCCGCCAGCAGTGCTACGTAATATGCAAACTCTGTACAACACCGGGCGTCTGGCAGGAACTGGATATCTTTCTATTCTGCCCGTGGACCAGGGGGTTGAGCATTCTGCGGGGGCTTCATTTGCCGCTAATCCGCTCTATTTCGACCCGAAGAATATTGTTGAACTGGCGATTGAAGCTGGCTGCAACTGTGTGGCGTCGACCTACGGCGTGCTGGCATCAGTATCGCGGCGTTACGCGCACCGTATTCCTTTCCTCGTCAAACTCAATCACAACGAAACGTTAAGCTACCCGAATACCTATGATCAAACGCTGTATGCCAGCGTAGAACAGGCGTTCAATATGGGCGCGGTGGCGGTTGGCGCGACCATTTATTTTGGCTCGGAAGAGTCACGTCGTCAGATTGAAGAAATTTCTGCGGCCTTTGAACGTGCGCATGAGCTGGGCATGGTCACTGTGCTGTGGGCGTATCTGCGTAACTCTGCATTTAAGAAAGATGGCGTTGATTACCATGTATCCGCCGACCTGACCGGGCAGGCGAATCATCTGGCGGCGACCATTGGTGCCGACATCGTTAAACAGAAAATGGCAGAGAATAACGGCGGCTATAAAGCGATTAACTACGGTTACACCGACGATCGCGTGTACAGCAAGCTGACCAGCGAAAATCCGATTGATCTGGTGCGTTATCAGTTAGCTAACTGCTATATGGGCCGCGCAGGATTGATAAACTCCGGTGGAGCCGCAGGTGGCGAAACTGACCTCAGCGATGCGGTGCGTACTGCGGTCATCAACAAACGCGCAGGTGGCATGGGGCTGATTCTTGGACGTAAAGCGTTCAAGAAATCGATGGCCGACGGCGTGAAACTGATTAACGCCGTGCAGGACGTTTATCTCGATAGCAAAATTACTATCGCCTGATGCGAGCACTACCCCGTAGGCCGGATAAGGCGTTCACGCCGCATCCGGCAAAACTGATGCTCCCTTATTCTGGAGAGAATTAACTTTTAATTAACGCAATAATGGGCAATCTGGTGGTAATCGGCAATGCAACGCCGCCGGAAGCATTTCAATACGAAATTTTCGCCCATTCAATGGCTCGCCATCGAGATTAAAGGTGATGTCGTGCGGTGATTCTATTTCGAACCACGCCGAAGCGCCTTCGATAATATTCGGGTTTTCTTCGTCTGACTTTAATGTCGAAACAAGGGCGGGAATAATGTCGTCACCAGTGAAAATGCGTAGTTGCAATAAGCCGTCGTTAATCAGCGCATTTGGGCATAACTGCTGCCCGCCACCCGCCTGACGCCCATTACCAATGCCAATAATCAGCGCATCTCCTTGCCAGTGAAAATGTTCGCCGCGGATTTCACAATGGTCCGGTTGCAGTGTATCCATGCGCATTAATCCGTGAATGATGTAAGAGACGCCACCCAGTGCGGCTTTTAATTTCTCCGGTGTTTCCGTGGTGATGCGCGTACCAAATCCGCCCGTCGCCATATTGATAAAGCAGGTTTGCTGGTTGACCTGCGCCACATCAATCGCAACAGCATTACCGGCAATTGCCAGTTTCAGCGCCTTATCCAGTGCCTCAGGGATCCCCACGCTGGTGGCAAAATCATTCGCTGTTCCCAATGGCAAAATTCCCAGCGCGGGTATGTCATCCCTCTCACACTGAATCAACGCTGTGGAGACTTCATTAATGGTGCCATCGCCGCCACCGGCAATCACTGTCGCGACGCCCAGTTTCCGGGCTTCTTCTACAAATCGTGCAGCATCGCCTTTCTCCCAGGTGACCCGCACATGGATCGTCATTCCTTCTTCACGCAATAGCATGATAGCTTCGCGCAATGCTGCATTATCAGCGCTTTTGCCGTTAAGAATCAGTAAACTGACGGGGAAATCTGTCATGGTTGCTCGCCTTTAATCGTTGGTCTGAAGAAAGTGTAGAGCAGAAAAGAAAAGGCAGAGTCAGAACAGGATGAAAGTCGCGGTACAAAAAAATAAGCCTGCGTAAGGGGGATATAGGGCGCTACCAGTAGGGGCTTTCAACGGTACAATGCGGGTTTGAGCTAATACACATAAATGACCACTACAAATTGATGAGATCGGAACAATTCCCCTGTCTGAGTTCTCTTTAAGTGATCTACTATTCGGCGCAACTATTTAGAGTATAAGGCAAAGTAGAGGTTTAACTTATTACGATAATGCTTTTTATGTGCCCGGCAAAATGCCGGGCAATGATGAGGTTAAACAACGGGTGATTCAGTATTTAATGGGTTCAACATCCACAAATGGTTCTGTGGTACAACTTCAAATGGTTTTTTTATGTCAGCAATACATTTCCCTGTTTCAAAACTTAGTCCGCTATTTTTACTATCTAAGAAACAAAGTCCAGACAGAACGCTTTTGATTTGTACCGCCCCTGTTGTTGACGGTATGAGAGAAAAAAGCGTTTTCTTATCTGTTGGATTACACGTCATTTTTAGCAGGTTCCTTCCATCAGGAGTCCCTAAACATTGGTCTGTGTTTGGCGTTCGAATCATTATCCACCCGCTTTGATCGGTAACAAGAGCTTCTTCAGGTGTTTTCACAGGAACTATTTCCCATCCAATAGTCTCTCGACCATGCAGATCTAATCCATTATGAATCATCAAGCCACTTTGAATATTGCGGAATGTGAATAGAGAATTATTTTCTTTTCCTAATTCATCTATCTGATTATTGGCGGCTTCCTGTGATGAGGAACATCCTGCTATTAGTAGCATAGTAAAAATAATCGCTAATCTTTTCATTATGATAACCTCTCTTACCGTCTGGATACGCCAACAGGGTAATGATCTGAAGATATTTGAGTCCTTCTGGCTCCATACACAATTCCCGCTTGTAGTGGAAATGGTCTAAAGGCCACTGCGTTTCCTGCCACAGCATAATCTAACGTTCGTCGACTGGTTTGTGTTGCTGCCGCAGGGAAAATAATTTCAGATGCATTTCTTACAGGAACGGTTAGGTTCATCTCTAAATCTGCAGGTTCACGGTTAAAATCGCCAAGAATCATCCAGTTAAGCGCCTGGTGTACTGGGTCTCTGCTGTCGCGGAAGAAGCTATATACTTCTTCAACAAGTTCAGGCGCGTCATTGTTTCGCGCAGCTATAGCATGTGCAGTGAAAAATGCATCATTACCAATTCGTATGCCAAGCAATGGTCGTCCTCCTTGCCTTACCGGGCTAAGAACAAACACCTCATCGGCCTGCCGATTGCTAACCAGAGCAAGATTGACTCTTCCACCAAGGGCATCAACAGCAGAAAAATATATATATACTTGTTGTGGCCTACTATTTGTCGACAAATTCCAGATAAGTTCTCGGACAGGAATTCCTGGGGAAGGAATAACTCTACCTGTATCTACAGCCGTTGATGGTGGGGAACCTGCCTCTTGTACAGCTAAAATGTCTACAGCATTTTCACCAGAAACTAATTGCCGGACATTTATATTCCATTTACTTTCAGTCGTAGCGGATGCTCCTTGAAGGTTCCAGGTCGCAACGCGAAAATCAGTTAAATCTGCTTGAGCGTAAAATGATAAAAACACTATCAGAGATATAATATATTTTTTCATTGTTCTCCTCCAGTTGAATGCTCATCCGGTTCTATTGGCATCGGTGGAAATGGGCGTATTTCTGGCTTAGCAATCGTGGCCAGAGCCGGCCTTAATGGTTCGCTTATGGACCACATGAATTCAAAGTTTCTCTCTCCACTTGATGGGCAACGCTCCATTGTTAATGTTGTTGCGTACGGAGATGATGGTGTTCTTCCTAAAAAATTCGCTCTGATGCATAAACCTGTAGATAACGATTTTAACTGGTAATTACCATTGCGTGTTGCCATTGGCTGGAAATCGAAGCGTTGTGGTCCAAACTGGCAAGGTGCAGTAGAAAGTAGTACACCTCCTTTAAATCCCGGGAAGCTTGTCATACAGGTACCAACGTCTACATTGCGAAACTGTATCGTATTTGGCCTTGTTCCGGGCATAATCTGCCAATTACGTAGTTCCCCAAATGAATTGGAGTCGCTGATATAATACGCCCATAATGATGAACCAGCTCCGCGGCTCCACATTGTGAGAACTGAGCCATCCATATTCATTAAAGATACTGCGGGTGCAGTACCTGGTACAGGGATAGGGATTGGCGCATTTGTGGGCAGTGCCGGTCCTGGCCCGGGCAATGGAAGTCCGGGCTCATCGGGGGAAGGAATGGTTGGTCCTCCTTCCACTTGAGGAGGAAAAACTTTGGGGTCAAGATAAGCTTTATTTTTTCCTGATGAGCAGCCATTTAATAAAATGGGTATCAAGACTCCAGCTATAAAAATAGATGTGCGTTTATTATCCATTATTATGGTCCTGTTTATGATAAAGATAGTAGAAGTTAATGGAGGTATAAGAATTTACATTGGTGAATCTCCTTTGGATTGGGGCCTTAGCTGTTTAGATTTCCTTAGTTGTTTTATGGTGAATACTTAAAAATTGTGTATTAACAGATAGGACTAAATAAAAGTATATAGTTTCAGTGGCAATTGTTCTTTGAAATGAAACTTGATGTTATTGTGCTGTTTTTTATTTGATGTTTTTAATTTTTATTTAATTGTTTTTTGTAACTTATAAAGTCATTTTGAGCTCCAGACTCAATTGACATAAATCATGAATTTACAAATGATGAACTACAGGTCAATTGTTAATTTTTATTTATGTGATCTTGGTTGTGTTTTTGTTAATTATGTTGTTCTTTTGTGTAATATACGTGTTAATTGTTAAGTTTTTATCGCTGCTCTATTGTTGTGACAGTCTGGTGATATGGAGTCGCATGCGCCAGAAAATGCTTTTATTGTTAGTTATCACTAGTGCTGACGCGTTCCTGAAGTGCTCATGCAACGGCATTAAAACAACTCTGCGAAGCGGGTGGGCGAAGTGGGGATTTATTAATAAACATTACATTATGCTATCGGCTTACGAACTCCAGACTCAGGTCGGCAAACATCTGTTTGAGATGGAGGTTCTTGCCCTCAAGCTCCTTGAGCTTTTCTATATCAGAAGCTTCCATACCGTCGTACCTTGACTTCCAGTTGTAGTAGGTGGTTTCAGAGATACCAGGCTACCTGGCAGATATCTTTAACGGTTTATCCGGTTTCAACCGACTTAATCACAGCGATGACCTGATGTTCAGTAAAACGGATTTTACATATAGCGAGCTCCTTCGTTGGCAGATTGATTATGCCGGAGGATCTCTAAACGTGAATGACATGATTATGCGGGATACTTACAGTGGACGCGATCAGAAATAAACCCTATTATTTCATTAAATTACGCGTAAAAAATAAGCCTGCGTAAGGGAGATTACACAGGCTAAGGAGGTGGTTCCTGGTACAGCTAGCATTTTATGGGTTATGTTTTTCAGCGAAACGGATGATAACCATAATAAATGCAGCTGTATGTGATCGGTTTCTAAGAATTTTCCATCCGGGAAAAATAATCGAAATTAATTACTTACCGTGCGGATTACGCGTGGTTTCCCCGGAAAAATTACGCATCAACAGCGCGTAATTCAGCTCAAGATCCTGCGGTACTGGGATCCACACAGTATAACCATCGCCAGGTGCGACCGGCATTGCTTCACCTTTGGCGTTTTCCATGTGCTCAAGGGTAAAGTTAATGTTGCCTTGTGGCGTCATCAGCTCAAGGCTGTCGCCAACGGAGAATTTATTTTTCACCGCTACAGCAGCAAAGTTGCCTTTGCGTTCACCGGTAAACTCACCAACAAACTGTTGGCGATCAGAAACCGAATAACCGTATTCGTAGTTCTGATAATCGTCGTGAGTATGGCGACGCAGGAATCCTTCGGTATAACCACGATGAGCCAGACCTTCC
This sequence comes from Escherichia albertii NBRC 107761 = DSM 17582, assembly GCF_000759775.1. Taxonomy (GTDB): domain Bacteria; phylum Pseudomonadota; class Gammaproteobacteria; order Enterobacterales; family Enterobacteriaceae; genus Escherichia; species Escherichia albertii. The sequence continues at coordinate 44,443 of NZ_BBMY01000020.1, read as the reverse complement.
AGCGTTTCCAGCAGGCTGGTATCGAACGGTTTGCCCGCCGCCGCATCATCAATCGCTTTACGATAAACCTGCGCGGTACGAGCACAATAGTAGAAAGATTTGGTACGACCTTCGATTTTCAGCGAATGTACGCCCATTTTAGTCAGGCGCTCAACGTGGGCGATGGCGCGCAGGTCTTTCGAGTTCATGATGTAAGTGCCGTGTTCATCTTCGAACGCGGTCATATATTCGCCCGGACGCTGGGCTTCTTCGATCATAAACACTTTGTCAGTTGGCGCGCCGATCCCCAGCGTCGGCTCAACATTTTGTACCGGAATCGGTTCGTACTTGTGTACGATGTTGCCGACTTCATCTTCTTTGCCTTCCTGTACGTTGTACTCCCAGCGGCAGGCGTTAGTGCAGGTGCCCTGGTTCGGGTCGCGTTTGTTGATATAGCCAGAGAGCAGGCAGCGACCGGAGTAGGCCATGCACAGTGCGCCGTGAACGAAGATCTCAAGCTCCATATCCGGCACCTGATTACGGATCTCTTCAATCTCTTCCAGCGACAGCTCGCGAGAGAGGATCACGCGGGTCAGGCCCATTTGCTGCCAGAATTTCACCGTTGCCCAGTTCACGGCGTTAGCCTGTACTGAGAGGTGGATCGGCATTTCAGGAAAGTGCTCACGCACCAGCATAATCAGCCCCGGATCGGACATAATCAGCGCATCCGGCCCCATTTCCACCACCGGTTTCAGGTCACGGATAAAAGTTTTCAGCTTGGCGTTGTGCGGTGCAATATTGACCACGACATAAAACTTTTTCCCCAGAGCGTGTGCTTCATTGATGCCGAGCTGGAGATTTTCATGGTTGAATTCATTATTGCGCACGCGCAGGGAGTAACGCGGCTGGCCCGCATAAACAGCATCTGCGCCATAAGCGAAAGCGTAACGCATATTTTTCAGCGTTCCCGCCGGGGAAAGGAGTTCCGGTTTAAACATAATTCTCTCGTTCTGATGACAGGTCAGATCCGCTTCACCTGATGAAGCGGTTAGGGGAGTGCCCCCACTTTAAGGGCGGGCATTGTAGCGCTGTAGGGGGGATCTGGTAAAGCGCCGGACGTCAACAACCCACGCCCGGCATAACAATTAGGTATTGTCTTTCACTGTCTGGCTGGCGCCATTGACTTTAACAGAGGCAATTCCGGTTTCACGAGATTGCGCGGTGGCGTACATCTGGCTGGTGCCGATAATCTGATGATTGGCGGCTTTCAGATTGAAATAAAACTTGCCGTTGCTCGCCGTTTTTTTCTCATAGCGTTCGTCCTGTGAGCTATTGCTGCGTACTGAAGCGATCCCCTTTTCCGCAGAGGCTTTTGAGGTATACAGCTCACTGGTGAGAATAATCTCGCCATTGCCTGCTTTTAGTACAAACCGAAACTGATTATCACTGCTTTTACCGAGTTCAAACCAACCAGCCATAATGACTCCTTGATTGAAATTGCGTATCGAAAATAGCATCTAAAGGTACTGTTTACCGATTAAAGTATGAGTGATTTTCAGGCGGTTGCCAGTAAGGAGAAAATGTCAGGTTGTTGGCAATGTGCGAATACTGATGCCGGAGGCGGCGTGAACACCTTCTCCGGCTTACAGGCTAATGACGCAAAAACTAAACGATGCGGCAGGCGTCGGCTTCCCAACGGTAGCCGACGCCATAAACGGCGCGAATAAATGACTGTTCGACGTCGAGGGATTCCAGCTTGCGGCGCAGGTTTTTAATGTGGCTGTCGATGGTACGGTCGGTTACCACGCGGTAGTCGTCATAAAGATGGTTCAGCAATTGCTCGCGGGAGAATACTTTACCCGGTTCATGGGAGAGCGTTTTCAGCAGACGAAATTCTGCAGGCGTCAGGTCAAGCATTTTACCGCGCCATGAAGCCTGAAACCGACCTTCGTCGATAATCAACGGGCTTTCGGCATCTTGTTGCTGCAACTCGCGCTGCGGTTTGCAGCGACGCAAAATGGTTTTAACGCGCGCCACCACTTCCCGCGGACTGTACGGTTTACAGATGTAATCATCAGCACCAATTTCCAGCCCCAACAAACGGTCTATTTCTTCGATTTTTGCCGTTACCATTATGATTGGGACATCGGAAAAACGACGAATTTCCCGGCATAGTGTCAGTCCATCGGTGCCTGGCAGCATCAGATCCAACAGGATCAGATCTGGCGGCGTCTGGCGTATGTACGGCAATACCTGATCGCCGTGACTGATAAGTGTTGGCGCATAGCTCGCGGCGCGCAGATAATCGATGAGCAACTGCCCCAGCTTGGGTTCATCTTCCACGATTAAAATGCGTGGCGTGTTTTCGTCGATGGGTAACTCGGTCATGCTTCTCCCTGTAAATCTCGTTCCAGCGGTAACTCTACTGTAATGCTTACCCCGCCAAAAGGCGAATGGGCGGCAATAATGCGGCCATTATGTGCTTCAACAATGTTCAGGCAAATCGCCAGCCCCAGCCCGGAACCTCCGCTGGCACGGTTGCGGGAACCTTCGGTGCGATAAAAACGTTCAAACAATTTTTGCAGTTGATCGTCACTGACGCCCGGCGCGCTGTCGGCAAAGGTCAGGCGCACCGTTTTATCGTGCTGTTCGGCAGAGATTTGCAGGCTGCCGCCGCTGTCGGTGTAGCGCAGGCTGTTTTCCAGTAAATTATTGAATAACTGCATTAAACGGTCGCGATCGCCAAATACGGTAATGCTGTCTGGCAGCGAAAATTGCAGTTTCAGGCCACGACTGGCGAAGCGTTCGCGAAACGCACCGCCCACGACTTCCAGCAGAGGGATCAAATCTACCGGTGCTTTTTGATAGGCGAGAGCGCCTTCATCAGACATCGACAACTGATGGAGATCGTCAACCAGTTTGGTCAGTGTACCGACCTCCGCCTGTAAAGAAGCCACCGTCTCCGGCGTGAATTTACGCACGCCATCCTGGATAGCTTCCAGTTCGCCGCGCAGTACCGCTAAAGGTGTGCGCAGTTCGTGAGAAATATCGGCCATAAAATCGCGGCGCATTTGCTGGTTTTTCTCCAGTGTGCTGGCGAGCTGGTTGAAGTCCTGCGCCAGCCTGCCCAGTTCATCTTCGCTGGTGGGTGTTACGCGAGTAGTAAAATCGCCTGCCGCCAGTTTGTGCGTACCATCCACCAGTCGTTTCACCGGGGCCAGCAAACCGCGCGCCAGTGGGAATGTCGCCAGCGCCGCCAGTAAGGTAGATAAAGCCACAATCAGCCAACTGGTTTGCCGCTGTTGTCTATCGAAATTGATATCGGTATTGCGGGTAAGTCGTTCAACAGGGGAGGCGATCACCGCGCCAACTTCTACACCATTGACCATAATCGGTCGCCGCGTGCCGTCCGGTGGAACAGGCGCTCGCGGACCAACCAGCACTTTATTGTTTTGATCAACCACCCAGAACTGCGTGCGCCAACCGTGCGGCGGCATGCCGGGGCCGGGTTTATCTTCGTTGTTATCGTGCTCCAGCGAACGTAGGATCTGAAACACAAAGCGATCATTATTACGCAGGAAACGCCAGTTACCATGCTGAGCGTACTGCTCCCCCAGCGCGTCGCCGAGCATTTGCAGCCGTTGTTCGTTACCATACTTGATGTAATCAATAAAACCACGCTCAAAACTGATGCGCACCGCCCAATGCATCGTGATTAGCAAGACAATGCAGGTGGCGAAGATTGCCAGAAACAGTTTGCCGGTAATACCGGGCCGCCAGAACTTCATTGCGCGCTCCTTTTTCGCCGTGAAATAGCCACATTTTGATGCGTATCATTCGGAACCCTGGCAAAGACGAGTGCCGGAAGAGCGATGATAAACGCCATGCTAAGCCAGGTGTACATAAAGACGGTTTGTGTGGCGCCGCTGATATGCTGCGAACCAAAAAATCCCAGTAAAAGCCCGGCAATGGTGACGCCGATACTCATCGATAATTGCATAATCATCGACAGCAGGCTGTTGCCGCTGCTCGCCAGCCTGTCCGGCAGATCCTTCAGCGCCAGGGTATTCATGGATGAGAAACGGGTCGAGTTGACCATCCCTTGTAAAAACAGGACGAACGGCAAAATGTAGTACCAGCCGAGCAGAGCGGTAGTCATAAACAGTAGGGTGACCAGCGACAGGCCCAGCGTGGTTGCCACCAGCACTCGACGGTAACCAAACCGATTCACTACCTGTACTACAATTCGCTTCATCCCCATGCTGCCGAGCACCATCGGGATCATCATCAATCCGGCGTGAAACGGCGAAAAGCCGAGGCCAATCTGTAGGAAAACGGGGGTCATAAAAGGTAGCATGCCGCTGCCGACACGTCCGGCGAAGCTCCCCGCCAGGCCCAGCGAAAAGGTACGAGTGTGGAACAGTTTCAGACTGAACAGCGCGCGGTGATTGTTTCTGGCATGTAGCAGATAAAGCACAATGGCTAGCACGCCCACAGCCACCAGCACGGTGATGGCTAGCAGCGACAGCCCGGTGCCTTTACTGCCATCCAGCGCCAGCGTTAGTACCGCCATGCCGACCGCCAGCAACAGAAAGCCGGAGAGATCGAAGCGCCGTGTCTGCATGGTGTAGTTCGGCATCAACATCAGTGTAGCGATCGCGCCGATAATCCCTACCGGAATGTTGATCAAAAAGATCCAGTGCCACGATGCGTATTCTACCAGCAGGCCGCCGAGTGCCGGGCCGAGCAGCGGACCAATCTGACCGGGCAGCGTGACAAAAGTCATCGCCGCCATATATTGTTCGCGCGGAACAATTTTCATCACCGTTAACCTGCCGACCGGCACCATCATCGCGCCGCCGACGCCCTGTAACGCGCGCGCCAGCAACAGTTCGTTCAGCGTGCCGGAAAGTGCGCAAAACAGTGAACCGAGAGTAAACAGCACGATGGCGGTAAAGAAAATATTGCGTACGCCGACTTTGTCTGCCAGCCAGCCGCTGGCAGGCAGCATCACCGCCACGGTCAGCACATAAGAGACAATGACCATGTGCATATGCAGTGGACTTTCCCCCAGGCTTTGCGCCATTGAAGGAAGCGCGGTGTTAACGATAGTGGTATCCAGCGACTGCATAAAGAAGCCGAAAGCCACAATCCACAGTTGCCAGCGGGTGCTGTCGGGAAGTTCTGTCATTTACTCGGTTACCGTTTCTTTAGGCGTACGCGAAAAACGCAGTCGCAGACGGTCGAAAAAGAGATACACCACCGGCGTGGTATACAGCGTCAGGAGCTGGCTCATCACCAGACCGCCGACAATGGTGATCCCCAACGGTTGGCGCAGCTCTGAGCCGTCGCCACCTGACAAGACCAGCGGCAATGCGCCAAACAGTGCTGCCAGCGTGGTCATCATGATCGGGCGAAAACGCAACAGACAGGCCTGGAAAATAGCTTCCTGCGGCGTCAGATTCCCGTGTCGTTGAGCTTCAAGCGCAAAATCGACCATCATAATGGCATTTTTCTTCACGATGCCGATTAATAGCATGATCCCTATCAGGGCGATTAGGCTGAACGGGGCATTGAACAGTTCCAGCGCCAGTAACGCCCCGACGCCCGCCGAGGGTAGGGTGGAGAGAATGGTCAGTGGATGCACGTAACTCTCGTAAAGTATACCCAGTACGATATATACCGTGGCGATGGCGGCGATAATCAGGATCACCTGTGAGTTCATCGTCTCCTGAAACACCTGCGCCGTTCCGGCAAAACTGCCGCGCACGCTGGAAGGTACGCCAAGTTGCGTCATTGCACGGTCGATTGCCGTGCTGGCCTCAGAAAGCGATTTCCCGGTTGGCAAGTTGAACGAGATGGTTGAGGCTGCCGACAATCCCTGATGATTCACCGACAGTGGGGCGTTCGCCGGCTGCCATTTAGCGAAATACGACAAGGGGATCGCTTTGCCTTCTTTATTGATAACGAACATCTTTTCCAGAGCACTGATGTCCTGGGTATAGCGTGGATCGACTTCCATCACCACCTGATATTGGTTCATCGGCTGGTAAATGGTCGAGATTTGTCGCTGACCGAAGGCGTTATTTAACAGGCTGTTGGCGGCCTGCACGTCAATTCCTAGCCGCGCCATGGTGTCGCGATCGTAAATAAGGTTCATCTCCGCGCCATTATCTTCCTGATCGGAGTTAACATCAGCCAGTTCTGGCAATGTTGCCAGTTTTTTGCGGATTTTCGGCTCCCATTCACGTAGCGCCGCCAGATCGTCGGACAATAATGTGTACTGGTAGCTGGCGTTAGCCTGACGTCCGCCAACGCGAATATCTTGTACTGCCATCAGGAACAGATTCGCTCCTGGTTCTTTCGCCAGTTTTTTACGCAAGCGGTCGATAATCTGTTGGGCCGTTTCGCTCCGCTCGCCGCGTGGTTTAAGAGTGATAAACATCATCCCGCTGTTCACCCGCGAACCGCCGGTAAAGCCAGTGACATTATCCACCGCCGGATCGTCACGGATAATTTTCATGAAGTCCTGCAACTTGCCGCGCATCGCCTGAAACGAAATACTCTGATCCGCCTGTATCCCGCCCATCAGCACCCCTGTGTCTTGTTCCGGGAAAAAGGTTTTCGGGATCGAGATATACAGCCAGATATTCAGCGCAATGGTGCCAAGCAGCACCACGCCCACCAGACGGGTATGATTGAGCACCCATTTCAGCGACTTACCGTAGCCTTGTTGCAGGGCAACCAGCATCCGACCAAAACCACGCAGTCGCGTTTGTTCGCGCGGTTTACTGGCTTTCAGCATCCAGCCGCACATCATCGGCGTCAGCGTCAGGGAAACCAGCAACGAAATACCAATGGCGACAGAAAGTGTCACGGCAAACTCGCGTAACAGGCGCCCCGGCAATCCGCCCATTAACAGTAACGGCAGGAACACGGCAACCAGCGACAGGCTCATTGACAGCACTGTAAAGCCGACTTCACGAGAGCCCTGTAGCGCGGCTTGTAGCGGTTTCATCCCCGCTTCCAGATGACGGGCAATATTTTCCAGCACCACGATGGCGTCATCCACCACGAAACCAGTAGCAATGGTCAGCGCCATTAACGAAAGGTTATTGAGACTAAATCCGCACAGGTACATCGCGGCAAACGTACCAATCAGCGAAACCGGCACCGCAACGGCGGGAATAATAGTGGCGCGACCCGAACGCAGGAACAAAAATACCACCAGAATCACCAGCGCCACCGAGATAATCAGCGTTTGCTCGACTTCTTCCAGCGAGGCGCGAATGGTGGGGGAGCGATCCTGAGCAATTTGCAGATCAATCGCCGCCGGAATGGTCTCCTGCAACTCCGGTAATTTTGCCCGGATGCTGTCAACCGTCTGGATAATATTGGCTTCCGGCAGCTTGCGGATCATCAGCAAAATAGCCGGTTTGGCGTTGGTCATCCCGGCGTTGCGCACATCCTGCACTGAGTCGGTCACCGTCGCCACATCGCCCAGACGAACCGCGCCGCCGTTGTTGTAGTGAATAATCAGCGGCTGATATTCGGCGGCGGTTTTCAGTTCGTCATTGGTCTGGATTTGCCAGCGGTGAGTGCCATCTTCCAGCGCCCCCTGCGGCTTACGCACGTTGGCATTACTGATGGCAGTGCGTACGTCGTCCAGCGACACGCCCTGATTAAACAGCGCCTGCGGGTTCAGCCCGACGCGCACCGCAGGAAGTGAGCTACCGCCGACATCGACATCACCGACACCGTCGATTTGCGAAATCGTCGGGGCCAGTTGTGTTGAGGCGAAATCGTACAGCTCCCCCTGTGAATAAGTATCGGACGTCAGCGTCAGGATCATAATCGGCGCATCCGACGGGTTTGCTTTGCGATAGGTCGGACGGCTGGGCATCCCGCTGGGCAACAGACTTTGTGCGGCGTTGATTGCCGCCTGCACATCACGCGCCGCACCGTTGATATCCCGGTCAAAATCAAACTGCAAAATAATACGCGTGCTGCCAAGTGAACTGCTGGAGGTCATTTCACTGACCCCGGCAATGCGCCCCAGCGAGCGTTCCAGCGGTGTGGCTACGGAAGATGCCATTGTCTCCGGCGATGCACCGGGCAGCGAGGCGCTGACCATAATCACCGGAAAATCGACCTGCGGCAGCGGAGCCACCGGCAGCATACGGAAACCCAGTATGCCGCACAGGGTAATGGCGACCGACAATAAAATCGTGGCCACCGGGCGGTAAATGAAGAGGGCAAAAAACTTCACTTACGCCTCCTCTTCATGACGGGCAAAGCGGCTTTTGGTCCACAATGCCAGACGGTCGAACAGTAGATAAATCACCGGCGTGGTAAACAGCGTCAACACCTGGCTGACAACCAGACCACCGACCATGCCAATGCCTAACGGACGACGCAGTTCTGCGCCGACCCCGGTACTTAACATCAGCGGCAACGCGCCAAGCAGTGCCGCCAGAGTGGTCATCAGGATTGGACGAAAACGGAGCAGACAAGCCTGGTAGATAGCATCACGCGGCGACATGCCTTGCTCACGCTCGGCAGCCAGCGCGAAGTCGATCATCATGATGGCGTTTTTCTTCACAATACCGATCAGCAAAATAATGCCGATAATGGCGATCACATCCAGTTCGCTACCGGCAATCAGTAACGCCAGCAGTGCGCCAACACCTGCCGTGGGCAGCGTTGAGAGAATGGTGATCGGGTGAATAAAGCTCTCGTACAGAATGCCGAGCACGATATACATCGCCACCACCGCCGCGACAATCAGCCAGACCGTGCTGCCCAGCGCCGACTGGAAGGCGAGGGTGCTGCCCTGGAACTGCGTGGTGATATCTACCGGTAGATTCAGCGTTTTCTCAGTGTCAATAATTGCCTGTACAGCATCGCCCAGTGAATAGTCATCCGGCACGTTAAAGGAGATGGTCGTTACCGGAAACTGATCCAGATGGTTGATGGAGAGCGGCGCAAAACGCTGCTCAATTTTGGCTATTGAGCTTAGCGGCACCACGCCGCCGTCGCTGCTGGTCAGGCGAATGGTATCCAGCGCCGCCAGCCCTGGCGTATTTTCCGTGTTGTGCTCCAGCACCACGCGATACTGGTTGGCCTGAGTATAAATCGTGGAAATCAGTCGCTGACCAAACGCGTTGTACAGAGCGTTATCGACGTCCGCCATGCTGATCCCCAGACGGCTGGCGCTGTCCCTGTCGACATTGACATACGCCACCAGACCTTTGTCCTGCCAGTCGCTGGAAACATCAGAGAGCTGCGGCAGTTGCTGGAGTTTTTCCATGAGCTGCGGCACCCAGGTGCTGAGCGCATCCAGTGATGTAGCCTGCAAGGTAAACTGGTACTGCGTGCGGCTGACCTGAGTATCAATAGTCAGATCCTGCGTTGGTTGCAGGAAGAGATCGACGCCCGGTACTTTATCAACCGCTGTTTGTAGTCGGGCAATCACTTTTTGTACCCGATCATCACGTTCATCCAGTGGTTTGAGGTTGATCTGCAAACGTGCACTGTTCAGCGATGGGTTAGTACCATCAACACCCACAAATGAGGTCAGGCTTTGTACCGCTGGATCCTGCAATATTATGTCCGCGACCTGACGTTGGCGCTGGGCCATATTGGCAAAGGAACTGGATTGCGGCGCCTGCAACGTACCCTGAATAATGCCGTTGTCCTGTACCGGGAAGAAGCCTTTCGGAATGAACAGCCATAACAGTACGCTAAGCAGCAGCGTGCTGAGCGCCACGCTTAAGGTCAGCCACGGATGATTCAGCACCTTTGCCAGTCCGCGACCATAGGCGGCGATAATCCTGTCGAACATTTTTTCCGAGGCGCGGGAGAAGCGGTTTTGTTTACGCAATGACTCTTGGCTGAGCATCCGTGCGCACATCATCGGTGTCAGGGTGAGTGACACTACGGCTGAGATCAAAATCGCTACCGCCAGAGTAATGGCAAATTCGCGGAACAGTCGCCCGACGATATCGCCCATAAACAGCAGCGGGATCAGTACCGCAATCAGCGAGAAGGTCAGCGAGATAATGGTAAAGCCGATTTCACCTGCCCCCTTGAGTGCTGCCGCCAGCGGTTTTTCGCCTTTTTCGATATAGCGGGAAATATTCTCGATCACCACGATGGCGTCATCGACCACAAATCCGGTGGCGATGGTTAGCGCCATCAGCGTCAGGTTATTGATTGAAAAATCGAGAAACACCATGACCGCGAAGGTGCCGATTAACGACAAAGGCACTGCAACGCCAGGAATGATGGTGGCCGGAATATTGCGTAAAAACAGGTAGATAATCATTACCACCAGCGCGATAGCCAGCATCAGTTCAAACTGGGTATCGTCAACTGAAGCGCGGATATTGGTGGTTCGGTCAGAAAGTACCGTCACCTTCACCGATTTCGGCAGACTCTCGGTAAGCTGTGGCAGCATCTGGCGAATACTGTCGGCGGTGGAGATAATGTTAGCACCTGGCTGGCGCTGAACATTCATCACGATGGCCTGTTCTTTGTTAGCCCATGCGCCGAGCCAGCTATTTTCTGCTCCTTGCTCTACAGTGGCGACATCGCCCAGACGAATCGGCGCGCCGTTCTGGTAGGCGATGATTAGCTGGCGGTACTCTTCTGCCGATTGCATCTGGTCGTTAGCGGAAAGCGTGACCGCGCGGGAAGGGCCGTCAAGACTCCCTTTCGCTGAGTTAACGTTCGCACCGGTAATGGCGGTGCGCACGGTTTCGCTGGTCAGTCCGAGGGCGGCAATCGCCTGAGCATTAAGTTTGACGCGTACCGCCGGACGCTGCCCGCCGGAAAGTGTGACCAGCCCGACGCCGGAAATCTGCGAGATTTTCTGCGCGACGCGGGTTTCCACCATATCTTCTACTTGCGTCATCGGCATGGAGGTAGAGGTGACAGCGAGCGTCATGATCGGTGGATCTGCCGGGTTCACTTTGCTGTAAACCGGCGGGTTAGGCAGATCGCTCGGCAACAGGTTAGTGGCGGCGTTAATCGCGGCCTGCACTTCTTGCTCGGCGACATCCAGCGGTAATGTTAGCTGGAACTGCAAAGTGATAACCGATGCGCCACCGGAACTTTGCGACGACATCTGTTTCAGGCCGGACATCTGCCCGAACTGGCGCTCAAGGGGGGCGGTAACGGCAGAGGTCATGACATCCGGGCTGGCGCCAGGGTAGAGCGTGACCACCTGAATGGTCGGGTAGTCCACTTCCGGCAGTGCTGAAACGGGCAGGACGCGGTAGCCGATGAGACCTGCGAGTAAGATCGCCACCATCAGCAGCGTGGTGGCGACAGGACGCATAATAAACAGGCGCGACGGACCACCTGTGCGGCTCGGAGGTAACACCTGCATCAGGAGCGCGCTCCTTTTTTCGTGTCTTCGCGGCTGGCGGCTTTTTCTTCCGGCGTGGTCGCTTTCTGGCCTTCGACTACTTCCACTTTGGCGCCTTCGGTCAGACGATCAATGCCGTCTGTCACCACGCGATCGCCCGCAGAAATACCTGCGCGGATCACCACATTCTGGCTGTCCTGAATCCCCGGTGTTACCAGATGCTTGCTGACTTTGTTTTCGCTATTCAGTACCCAGACAAAGTGACCTTCGTTGCCCATTTGCAGGGCGGCGGTGGGGATCACCACGGCGTTTTGTTCGGTGTCGACTAACATACGCGCGTTAACAAACTGATTGGGAAACAGCGCATCATCCTGATTATTAAAGCGAGCTTTCACTTTAATCGTACCTGTCGTGGCATCGATTTGGTTATCGAGACTTAACAGTGTGCCTTCACTTAATTTTTTCGAGTTGGTGCGATCCCAGGCTTCAACCACCAACGGTTTACCGGCTTTTTGTGCCTGCACGACGGTGGCGATATCGCTTTCCGGCAGAGTAAAGACCAGATCGATAGGATGTGTCTGGGTTATCACCACAATCCCGGTGGTATCGCCACTGGAAATTTGGTTACCAACATCCACCTGCTTGAGACCAACACGACCATCGACTGGCGCAGTAATCCGGCTCCAGTCGAGTTGCAGTTGTGCGCTGGCAACGCTGGCTTCATCGGCCTTAATGGTGCCTTCGGTTTCACTGGCCAGCGCCTGTTGCGCATCCAGCTCTTGTCGGGAGACGAGATTGGTTTTTGCCAGTTGCTGATAACGCGCCAGATCACGGCGGGCGTTAGCAAGCGTGGCTTTATCTTTTGCCAGTTGTCCCTGGGCTTGAGCTAATGCAACTTTGAACTGGCTGGGGTCAATTTCTGCCAGTAAATCACCTGCTTTGACCTGCTGACCTTCCTGGAAATGCAACGCCATCAGTTGACCGTCCACGCGGCTGCGCACCGTAACAGTATTAGCGGCGGTAATAGTGCCAAGCCCGGTGAGATAACGCGGCACTGCCTGTTCAACGGCAGTTGCAGCCTGAACCGGGGCTAATGGGCCGGAACGCATCCCACGACGACCACCTGCGGGTGGCTGCTGTGCTTGTTTTGCCGCACCTGGCGCTGCACTCTGGGGTTCATTGCGGCCTTGCCAGAACCAGAATGCGGCGATGGCGGCGATAACCACCACGATTACGATTACCCAACGGGATTTATAACTGCCTTTCATCGTTAAGAGTTTCTCTTCCTGAACGTTTCGCGCAATGTTACTAGTGTAGCCAGCTAATAAGGGAGAAAAATGGAGGAATTATGAAACACTGTCGGGAATCGTCTGAATGGCGGCACACTTTGCGAGCACGTATCCAGAAATGACACAGGAAATTATTTTATCCGCAAGTCAGCGGTAGACTGCATACATGGCGACAGGAGGTAAGCCGACGATTTCAGCGGGACGCTGAAACGGGAAAGCCCCTACCGGAGCAGGGGCCAGAAGAAGGAAAGGGTCATGATGAAGCTACTCATCATCGTGGTGCTCTTAGTGATTAGCTTACCGGCTTACTAAGACTACCAGGGCGGGGGAAACCCCGCTCAACCCTCACTCCTGAAATTATGTCACTCTCCCCTTACTGTCAATCTGCAATTCCTCGTTCTTGCGAGGCGAATAGAAAAATTATCTATGCTGCGGGGGATAATTCTGAAAGTTTCTTCGTTTGCCACCAGAGATTTTGCCAGTAACCCGGAGCCTCGTTGCCTTTGTATTGATATGGTTGATGGCGCTGTTACGACAGTCGGTCGAGAAAACGGCCCAGGTGCAGTCAGATTTAAGCTGCTGTTGAGCCACGTCTCCTTTAGCGAAAGACCACATCCGCCCAACGCGCCAGACCGGCAGTAACGGAGCCAAAATCGTCGCCGCCTTCAACCGGAATGCCCGGCAGTTGTTCTGCCAGTGCTTTTTTTATCAGCGGCGAACGGGCGCTACCGCCGGTCAGATAGATAACATCCGGTTTTTCCTGGGCGTTATCCAGCGCTAGTTGCACCTGTTCCAGAATGCGCGCCAGCGGTTGGTTGAGCGCGTTGTCCAGATCTTGTTGGCTAATATGTGTTGTCAGTTCGTCGCTGATAAATGGCAGTGATGCACAGGTTTTTGTTTCGCTGGAAAGGGCGATTTTGCACTCTTCCGCGCTGCGCACCAGTCGATAACTTAACCGCTGGCGCCAGACTTTTTGCAACAGAGCGACTTTTTCCGGCTCGCGGGCGTCGCGCACCAGATCGTTAAGCAGGCGACCATTAGCACTACTGTAGAAATCACTCTGGGCGGGCACATCGTTAATCGCCACCGCGTTCCACCACGGCAGAATCGGCAGGGCGATGCCTTTCTCGGTTTCGCCACCCATACCCAGCAGCGGCATCAGGTTTTTAAACGCCAGCGCGATATCCAGATCGTTACCGCCGATACGGCAACCACTGTGCCCAAGCAGACTGGCTTCACGATCGAGACGCGAACGCCACTGCGGCCCCATCAGCAGCAATGAACAGTCGGTGGTACCACCGCCGATATCCACCACCAGCACGCGTTTTTCTTCCTGCAACGTTGCTTCGTAATCCAGTCCAGCCGCCACCGGTTCATACTGGAAAACAACGTCGCGGAATCCGGCGCGTTTCGCTGCACGCTCCAGAATTCCCTGCGCCTGGGCGTTTGCTTCATCGCCGCCCAGTCCCTGGAAGTTGATCGGACGACCAATTACTGCCTGGGTAATCGCTTCCGGTAGTTGCGACTGCGCCTGCTGGCGAATATGCAACATCATTGCGCAGACTAAATCTTCAAATAGCGCCACTTGCTGTGGTTTTAATCCGCTGGCTCCGAGGAATGATTTCGGTGATTTTACAAACCATACTTCTTCTGGATCATCAATATATTGCGCCAGTGAAGCGAGACCAAACTGCACGCTTTTCGCCGTGATATCGATATCTTCTTCGCGATTATAACGAATCGCCCGACGCAAGAGCGCCTGCGTTTCATCGTCGTTTGCCGGAACCTCATGATGGCGGTACAACCACTCGCTGACCGCTTCACGTGTTGGCGCACAAAGCATTGAAGGCAGCAGCGTGCTGTCGTTTTCCATTTTCAGCAACTGTGGTTTGCCATCGCGCATTACCGCCACTGAACAGTTTGCTGTACCGTAATCAAAACCAATAAACACGAAATAATCCCCATGCCGGTGAAGAAGGGGCGTGACTTTAGCGAAATGTTGCTGTCGCGACAACCGGAATATGAAAGCAAAGCGTAGCGTCTGGATAACGTTTATGCTGAAAGCGGATGAACAAGGAGATGCGATGTATACCCTGAACTGGCAACCGCCTTATGACTGGTCGTGGATGTTGGGATTTCTCGCTGCTCGTGCAGTGAGTGGTGTGGAAACGGTTGCTGACAATTATTATGCCCGCAGCCTGGCGGTGGGAGAACATCGAGGCGTGGTGACGGTTGTGCCAGATATCGACAACCATTCACTACAGTTGAACTTGAGTACGGGATTAGAACCGGTTGCAACCGAGTGTCTGGTGAGAATCAGTCGTTTGTTTGACTTGCAATGTAATCCGCAGATGGTTAACGGCGCGTTGGACGCGTTAGGTGCGGCGCGACCTGGTTTGCGTTTACCCGGAAGCGTTGATGCTTTTGAACAGGGCGTGCGCGCCATTTTAGGCCAACTGGTGAGTGTGGCGATGGCGGCAAAACTGACCGCCAAAGTGGCGCAGTTATATGGTGAACGGCTGGATGATTTTCCTGATTATGTCTGCTTTCCGACACCACAACGGCTGGCGGCAGCCGATCCGCTGGCGCTGAAAGCGCTAGGGATGCCGTTGAAACGGGCAGAAGCTCTGATTCATTTAGCCAGTGCGGTGCTGGAGGGCTCCTTACCGATAACGACGCCTGACGATATTGAGCAAGCGATGAAAAGGTTACAAACTTTTCCAGGTATCGGACGCTGGACGGCAAATTATTTCGCCTTACGCGGCTGGCAGGCGAAAGACGTTTTTTTGCCAGATGATTATTTGATTAAACAGCGATTTCCGGGAATGACGTCTGCACAAATCCGCCGTTATGCCGAACGCTGGAGACCCTGGCGTTCTTATGCGCTATTGCATATCTGGTATACGGAGGGCTGGCAACCAGACGAAGCATGACGCTGGTCGCCGGATGCGGCTCGAGCGCCTTATCCGTTCTGGGGAATGAGCAATTTGTAGGCCTGATAAGACGCGCAGCGTCGCATCCGGCAATGAGTATTGGCAATATTCAGTTAATTGCAAAATAACGGCTATCCACCAGTAAATCCAACGGTTGAATGTTGGCAATCACATCGCCGTAAATCAGATCGACACCAATAGCGGAAAGGGTATCCATCACCAGCGGCAACGCCACAGGCCCAGCGATGGTTTTTACGCCCAACCGCTGGGCGTGGCCCTGAATAATCGAAATCAACATTTCATCCATTAAATTCCCCTGTACGCTGGCGGACAACTCGCTGTCGAGTAACAGATAATCCGCCATGTTTGCTTTCAGCGTATTGAAAATTTGTAGATCACGTCCCACCTGACTGAGCACAATACGGCAGTCCGCCAGTCGCAGTTTTTGAATGGCCTGTGCGTGATCGATGATGGCTTCAGCAGGAATAATCAAATGCAACAACCGCGGCGGTAGCGGGCTTTTTTCCAGTTGCTCAAGCAATTCGTCTACCAATGTAACGCTGCTTAAGCCGGCAACGGAAAAGGGGAGGGCGATGCTTAATCCTTTATCGGCAGCCGATTTTGCCGTTTGCTGGAAAAATTCATGCAATATCCTGCGGTCAAGGGCGTGACTGAGCGCCGGATCGCTGAAGCCGTGACGAAAAACGTGTTCATCAATAACATTGCCTTCGTCGTTCTGGAGCTGAAGTGAAATCAGCCACAAATTACATGTTTCCGGGATCCGTGGCGAAGCAACGCCGTGAGCGAACATCATGAGCTGATTTTCTTTAATCATCAGCCATTGTTCATCAGGCGGCATGACTGTCCGCTCGCTATGTGCCGTGGCTTGCTGTGGCTCGTAAACGGTTACCCGACCCCGGCCGCCATTTTTTGAGGCGTAACAGGCGATATCTGCCTGCGACATCACTTCTGCGGCCTGATGATTACAGCCATCAATCAGCGTAATTCCGGCACTGGCGCCGACCCGGTGTACATGCCCTTCCCATATAAAGTGGTAGTCATTTACCGCACCAATAATGCGTGTGGCGATAAAACGGGCGCTTTCGATGTTGCTGTCTGGCAACAGTAAGCCAAATTCATCGCCGCCGAGTCGTGCCAGTAAGTCACTGGAGCGCAGCATGCTTAACATTAGCGATGCCAGTTCGCGCAGCAGGGCATCGCCTGCCGCGTGCCCGGCGCTGTCATTCACCGCTTTAAAGTGATCAAGGTCGATAAACACCAGTGCGTGCCGCTGATGAGTACTGTTTACCGTTTGCAGCAACGTTCGCAGTTGTTTCTCGAAACTGGTGCGGTTAGCCAGGTGAGTCAGAGCATCATGGGAGGCGCTATAACTCAGCTGGCGCAGCATTTTGCGTGATTCGGTCACATCCTGAATCACCAGTACCGAACCAATATTACTGCCATCAAGAGTGCTTAACGGCGTAATGCTGTAATGTACGTCATAGCTGCCGCCATTACGGCAGTGAAGCACGACATCTTGTTCAATTGCTGAACGCGAGGTATCTGCACTGTAGATATTCTCCATCAGTGGACCATTGTCGCCAAAGGTAATATGTAACACTGTCAGCAACGGAACCCCCAGCGCCTCTTCTTGCGCCCACCCACTCATCTTCTCGGCGATCGGATTCATAAAGGTGATCTTCATTGCCAGATCAATACAGACAACTGCTTCACCGATGGAATCCAGCGTAATGTGTAGGCGCTCTTTTTCCTGGAACAGTGCTTCATTCAGTTGTTTAACTTCGGTCATATCCATATTAATGCCGAGCAGACGTTCAACTTCGCCTTCTTTATTCAGTACCCGATTAGCGAGGGAGCGGATATGACGAATACCGTCTTTCACGGCGATGCGAAATTCCAGCTTAAAGGGCAAGCGCGCCTGCAATGAATCGCGAATCACTTTTTCGGCGTGTTCGCGATCTTCCGGCAACACGCAGTCGTACCACACCTGCCAGTTTGGTTTGATATGTGGCGGAATTTCATACAGTTCGAACATCCGTTTATCCCAACTAAATATATTGGGCTTGAGTTCCCACTCCCAAATCCCAATTCCGCCCGCCTCGTTAGCCAGCGTGATGCGCTCCATGAGTTGTTTATTGACCTGCTCGGTGCGTTTGAGATCGTTAATATCTTCAATCTGGGCGATAAAGTAGAGTGGCGTGCCATCGGCGTGGCGCACTAATGAGACCGCAAGCAGCGCCCAGACAACGTCGCCATTTCGGGTGTAATAGCGTTTCTCCATCGAGTAGGTGTTAATTTCACCATTAACCAACTTTTCAACGTGTTGTAGATCTTTATTCAGATCTTCCGACCAGGTCAGTTGCTGAAAAGTGAGGGCGCGTAGCTCTTCCTGGCTGTAACCGAGAAACTGGCATAACGCTTTATTAGCTTGCAGCCATTGACCCTCGGTGCCGACTAACGCCATGCCAATGGCGGAATATTCCATGGCGTTGCGAAAACGTGTTTCGCTTTCTGAAATATGTTTGCGTTCAGCGCGAAAGGCGTACATCACCATAGTCATGATGTTGGCGGGTAAGAGGATCAGCAAAAATGGCAACCACGGCATATTGTTCATTACGTCGTTTCGCGGCGTGGTGAGCAGTAAAGGGTCTGCAGCCAGCATCAGCGATACCATCATCACCGTGGTGAGGAATATCAAAAAAGCCTCCATCCGCGGCAAACGTACAGCGCTCCACATCAGCAAGACAATGATGAAAGTAAAAGGCCACGGCAGGTACAGCATCGAAAGCCAGCTTAATGTCAGCGTGATGGCTAGCGTCAATAGCGTTTCAAACAACAGCCGGGGATTGCGATGGCGTAACAGGTAATGTGGTTTAAACAGCAGGCCCAGCGGCACTAACGCCAGTGCGCCGATGGATTCTGAAAGTACCCAGATTAAAAACGCTTTAAGCGGAGCATCGCCAGGCGTCAGTAAAACGACCAGCACACCGCCTAATACAGGCGGCACAACGGCGCTACCCAATGCGAGACGCAGCCAGTCAGCCAGATTTTGCAATGGGTTATGCCACGGTAACAATTTCCGCAGCAGCATCGCGCCAACCACGGCTTCAACAATGTTGATTACCGTCCAGGTCATGTTCAGTGAGCTGGTGGAAAAAAGCAGTACGGAGGCGGCGATGTTCCCCAGCGAGCAGCTCAGCGCGATCCCCGGCCACATGCGTCCGGCATGACGATAAAACGCCACCATCATAATGGACGTGGGAAACCACAATGGCGCAAGTTGCGTACCAAACTGCGACAGTTCGAGCGAGAAGAGAGTAAAAATAAACGAGACTAAACCTAAACTGACGAGGTGAAGCAGAGGATGGGGCAGGGCAATTAATACATGCTGTGATTGTTTGCTCATTACTGCTCTATCCGCATGGCCAGGTCATCAGTATTGTTCTCTGAGTTTATGCTAGTACAAAAGCTTTACATTTAATATGTTAATTGTTCATAAAGTGAGTGTGTAACGGATAATTTGCGCAATACTGCATAACATTTTTTACTTTGCGTTAAAGGCAAACAATTAAATTTGCGTCAGGGAATGGATTGCCAGCAATTGGGGGAAAATGGCGTCAGCGCTATTCGACTGGTATCACGCGGATGAAATCCCTATAATTGTCGCGTTTGGCGCTTAGGCGCCCCCTTCCTAACATCCAGGTTAATCAGGTCGCTAAATATATGACTGATCAGTCTCATCAGTGCGTCATTATCGGTATCGCTGGCGCATCGGCTTCCGGCAAGAGTCTTATTGCCAGTACCCTTTATCGTGAATTACGTGAACAAGTGGGCGATGAACACATCGGCGTAATTCCCGAAGACTGTTATTACAAAGATCAAAGCCATCTGTCGATGGAAGAACGTGTTAAGACTAACTACGACCATCCCAGCGCGATGGATCACAGCCTGCTGCTTGAGCATTTGCAGGCGCTGAAACGCGGCTCGGCTATTGACCTGCCGGTATACAGCTATGTTGAACATACGCGTATGAAAGAAACGGTGACGGTTGAACCGAAGAAAGTCATTATTCTCGAAGGCATTTTGTTGCTGACGGATGCGCGTTTGCGTGACGAACTGAACTTCTCAATTTTTGTTGATACGCCGCTGGATATCTGCCTGATGCGTCGTATTAAACGTGATGTTAACGAGCGCGGTCGTTCGATGGATTCCGTAATGGCGCAATATCAAAAAACCGTGCGTCCGATGTTCCTGCAATTCATTGAACCTTCCAAACAATATGCGGACATTATCGTACCGCGCGGTGGTAAAAACCGTATCGCCATCGATATATTGAAAGCGAAAATTAGTCAGTTCTTTGAATAAGTTTTGTGAATTATGTACCGTTCAGTGATAACCTGGTACGCCCTTGACGTAACTGGCGTTGAGGGCGTGATGCGCGAAAGGAGAAAATGCCATGCGTCTGTGTGACCGAGATATTGAAGCCTGGCTTGATGAAGGCCGTTTGTCGATCAACCCACGTCCACCTGTGGAGCGTATTAATGGCGCAACGGTGGATGTCCGGTTGGGCAATAAATTTCGTACCTTCCGTGGCCATACGGCGGCATTTATTGATCTGAGCGGTCCAAAGGACGAAGTGAGCGCTGCGCTTGATCGCGTGATGAGCGATGAAATCGTGCTCAATGAGGATGAGGCATTTTTCCTGCATCCAGGTGAACTGGCATTGGCGGTTACGCTGGAGTCGGTAACATTGCCAGCCGATCTGGTTGGCTGGCTGGACGGGCGTTCTTCACTGGCGCGTCTGGGACTAATGGTTCACGTGACAGCGCACCGTATCGATCCCGGCTGGTCTGGCTGCATTGTGCTGGAGTTTTATAACTCCGGTAAATTGCCGCTGGCGCTACGCCCTGGCATGTTAATTGGCGCGCTGAGCTTTGAGCCGCTTTCCGGCCCGGCTGCGCGTCCTTACAACCGTCGTGAAGATGCGAAATATCGCAACCAGCAGGGCGCGGTCGCCAGTCGAATCGATAAAGACTAATTCAGGTCCACTGAGGATGCCATGAGACGATTTCTGACGACGCTGATGATACTCCTGGTCGTACTGGTTGCCGGGTTATCTGCGCTGGTGTTGCTGGTGAATCCGAATGATTTCCGCGACTATATGGTGAAGCAGGTCGCTGCACGTAGCGGTTATCAATTGCAGTTGGACGGGCCGCTGCGTTGGCACGTCTGGCCGCAACTGAGTATCCTCTCTGGGCGAATGTCCCTCACTGCCCCTGGCGCCAGCCAGCCGCTGGTTCGTGCTGATAATATGCGCCTTGATGTGGCGCTTATGCCGCTGCTGAGTCATCAACTGAACGTTCAGCAGGTCATGCTGAAAGGGGCGGTGATCCAACTGACGCCGCAGACGAAAGAGGTGCGCGATGAAAACGCGCCCATTGCGCCGCGGGACAATACTTTGCCGGATCTGTCTGAAGATCGCGGTTGGTCATTTGATATTTCCAGCCTGAAGGTTGCCGACAGCGTGCTGGTATTCCAGCATGAGGATGACGAACAGGTTACGATTCGTAATATCCATCTGCAAATGGAGCAGGATCCACAACATCGTGGTTCGTTTGAGTTCTCCGGGCGCGTTAATCGCGATCAGCGCGATCTTAGCCTGTCGCTTAAAGGTACGGTGGATGCTTCTGATTATCCGCATGATTTAACGGCGGTAGTGGAGCAAATCACCTGGCAAGTGCAGGGTGCGGACTTACCGAAACAGGGCATTCAGGGGCAGGGAAGTTTCCAGGCGCAATGGCTGGAAGCCTCTAAGCGCCTGTCGTTTAATCAGATTAATTTGACCGCCAACGACAGTACGTTTGGTGGGCAAGCACAGGTGACTCTGACAGAGCAACCGGAATGGCAGCTAAAACTGCAATTTCCGCAGTTGAATCTTGATAACCTCATTGCGCTTAATGAAACTGCGAACAATAACAATGGCGCTGTTCAGCAAGGGCAAAATCAGTCAATGTTGCCGCGTCCGGTCATTTCTTCGCGCATTCATGAACCGCCTTATCAGGGGTTAAAAGGGTTTAGCGCAGATATTTTGTTGCAGGCCGATAACGTGCGTTGGCGTGGGATGAATTTTGCCAATGTCGCCACGCAAATGACCAACAAATCGGGCTTGCTGGAAATTACCCAACTGCAAGGCAAACTCAACGGTGGATTCGTTTCGTTGCCGGGAACACTGGATGCGACGTCTGCCAATCCGCAAATAACCTTTCAGCCGCGACTGGAAAACGTTGAGATTGGCACTATCCTGAAGGCGTTCAACTATCCTATTCCGCTGACCGGAAAAATGTCGCTGGCGGGTGATTTCTCTGGCGCAGACATTGATGCCGAAGCGTTCCGCCATAAGTGGCAAGGGCAGGCGCGTATTGAAATGGCCGATACACGCATGGAAGGGATGAACTTCCAGCAAATGATCCAGCAGGCGGTAGAACGCAACGGCGGTGATGTGAAAGCGGCTGAAAACTTCGATAACGTGACACGCCTTGAGCGTTTTACTACCGATCTGACGCTTAATAACGGCATTGTGACGTTAAACGACATGCAGGGCCAATCGCCAATGCTGGCGCTGACAGGGGCGGGAACGTTGAATCTGACAGAGCAGACTTGCGATACCCAGTTTGATATTCGCGTCATTGGCGGCTGGAATGGCGAAAGTAAGCTGATTGATTTCCTGAAAGCCACGCCGGTTCCACTGCGGGTATACGGCAAATGGCAGCAACTTAACTACAGTCTGCAAGTGGATCAGCTGTTGCGCAAACACTTACAGGATGAGGCCAAACGCCGCCTGAATGATTGGGCTGAACGGAATAAAGATTCGCGCAATGGCAAAGATGTGAAGAAGTTGCTGGAAAAGCTGTAAGTTTCCAGGTGGCCTGTCCTGTAGGCCTGATAAGACGCGAAAAGCGTTGCATCAGGCGTTCGTGGCGGCACCATTATATTTTGAATATGTAAGATCGAAGGCTGTTCCGTTCACTTTATGTTCCTCGCCACTATGAAACGCTCAAGCCGGTGAACGTGCCAGGGGGGCTCAATCGCCACCACCCTGGCAACCCGGGCTCCCGGCGGTAAATCGCCGCTGGCGCGGTCCCCTCATCTTATTCCTTTCGGCTATTGGGTACGGGCGCGAGGTAACGTCCCTGTAAAACGCGCCCTCAGCCACATCCATGTGGGCTGCCCCGACCTACAGGAAACGATTCGGCGATTTACAGCCGGACCAACACCCCGCTGTGATGTCCGTTTACCACAGACAGTGCTTCATTGCTGAAGTTATAAGGCGTTACGCAGCATCGGGTAATATGACCGATACCATCACACCTCGTACTCCATCTCGCCATCCTTGCGCAGCGGAATAATCTGCACCTTCTGCACGCGATGACTTTCAACCTGCAATGTTTTGAGCAAATAATCCCCCACCTGAACTTCTTCTCCCGGTTGCGGAATACGCTGTAAATACTCCATCAATAGCCCGGCAATGGTGTGATATTCCCGTTTTTCATCCAACGGCAGCGGTACATATTGCACCAGATCTTCCAGCGGCATATGACCATTCACGGTCCAGGAACCGTCCGCGTTTTTCTGTATATCATGCCGCGCGTCAATTTCTTCTGCTTCGTTTGGTAAGTTCCCGGCGATGGTTTCGGTGACGTCACTGAGTGTCACAATCCCCTCCACCGAACCAAACTCATCCACCACAAAAGCAAAGTGGGTACGGGCATTACGGAACTGCTCCAGGGCAGGTAACAACGGCAATGTTTCCGGGAACACCAGCGGTTGGCGAATCAGTACCCGCAGATTGAGCGGTTCGCCGCGCAGCGACTGTTGCAGCAGGTCGATAACGTGAACAACACCCAGCAAATCTTCCGCATCGTCACCGTCTGTAACTACCAGACGGGTGTGCTGGTTTCGCTCCAGCAACTCGCGGATCTCTTTTTCCGGCGCATTGAGATCAATATGCTCAATATCGTGGCGCGACGTCATAATGCTGCTGACGGTACGCTGGTTCAGATTGAGCACGCGCTCGATCATCCGCCGTTCCTGTGGATTAAAAATTTGTTGGTTGTCATGATCTACCAGCATTGAGGCGGTCTCTGCATCCAGTTCCGCATCCTCTTTTTGCCCGCTTAACAGACGCATCACCGCTTCAGTGGTTCGCTGGCGCAGGGTCTGGTTAGCAGAGAGAAAACGGCGTCGGTTAAAGATAGCTAACTGGTTGAGTGCTTCGATCATCACCGAGAAACCAATTGCGGCATACAGATAACCTTTTGGAATGACGAAACCGAAACCTTCCGCTACCAGGCTAAAGCCGATCATCAACAGGAAGCTCAGGCAGAGAATAACGATGGTCGGATGGCTGTTAACAAATTGTGTTAACGGTTTGCTTGCCATCAGCATCAGGCTGATGGCGATAACAACGGCAGCCATCATTACTAATAAATGATCGACCATCCCGACAGCGGTAATCACCGAGTCGAGTGAGAAAATGGCGTCCAGCACCACTATCTGCGTTACCACCCCCCAGAATTTCGCACCGCGTCGCTGAGTGGGGTTATTGCTGTCTTTTCCCTCCAGCCGTTCGTTTAGTTCCATAGTGGCTTTGAACAGCAGGAAGAAACCACCGAACAGCATAATCAAGTCGCGGGCGCTAAAGGTAAACGAGCGGAAACTAAACAGCGGCTGGGTCAGGGTGACCAGCCAGGAAATTGACGCCAGCAATAACAGGCGCATTAACATCGCCAGCAGTAACCCGGTTACTCGTGCGCGGTCGCGCTGTTTCGGCGGGAGTTTTTCGGCGAGGATGGCAATAAAAACCAGGTTATCAATGCCGAGGACCAGTTCGAGCACAATCAGCGTGATTAACCCAGCCCAGATAGACGGATCGGCAATCCATTCCATAGTAATTACAATACCTATTCGTTGGTTACTCTAAATAATTCGAGTGGCAGGAAGGCGGTAAGAGAGTGAATTCCCTGGTGCTTATTGAAGTCAGTGACCGGGGAAAACGAACACAACCGCAGCACCTGCAACTTGAATTATGATGAGTAATGATAAATGTCACCCTTCGATCATGGATAAATCAGGGCCAAAATGCAATGTTACAGCACCATTTATCCGACATTATCCTGGAGCTTATCGGCACAATATCCATCATTTGTTGTACGTGAGAGAATTATAATTCTGGTTAACAAATATTGTACAAGGGGATGTTGTATTAAAAGTCACCAGCCTAAAGAATGTACTAAAAAGCGTCGTGAAATACGCTTCATATAATTCCTGAAAATTGCTAATGGTTTTACCTGATAATCCATTAGTTGTAACACTGCCTCCTGCATTACTGGAGAGTCAATATTCAAATACCTTAATCACCACCCAGCGTTTCTTGCGGAATGGATAACGGGATACATTCTGGCAGGATAAAACGTTGTTGTGACGAATATCACAAATCTGGCTGCTGACCGCTACGCCATGTTGAGGATGACTGGCATTCCACCATTTGCAATATCACGCCAGATTCCAGTAGGAAAATGGGGATTGATAATACAACAGCTTGTATTTGCAATAGTGATAATTTCGTGGTTGATAATATTGATGTAATGAAAAGTGTGGAGATGTTAATCGGCTACGGTGCGATTAAAGGCAAATATCTCTCCATACTGCAAAACTTCGGACCAGATAATATTCATCTTGATAATGCTAACCGTGCTTGGAAATTACGCAGAATCTAAATCTTCGCAGGAAATCCCTCTTTGATCGTGCTGACCCGCATTGAAATGAAGTGTGCTTTGTTGGAACAATACGACAGGTTTTGACTTATTTTTTATTAAATATCAATAATATATTTGTATTCGTCGCTCGTCAGTATTGACCATGAGATTAGCCCTGCGCGAAGACGTCTGTGACTGGTTTATGGCAAAGGCCGAAACACGCTCGTTGCTGGAAAATGTTCATGCTGTGAATGAAAAGAACAAAGCTCCGTCGATATCGACAGAGGTAATCACCGTATTATTAATGTGGAAAAGATTAACTTTCGACAGCCAGAAGAGGGGAGGAGATTTGCGACCATTCATAAACTTACTGGATATAATGTTCTAAAAGATTATAATCCCCATACTAACTGTTAAAGCTGGGACTGGGCAGCATTGACTACTCAGGGAAGGTACTCATCTTTATCTTGTGTTTCTTACGTAACAACCAGACTAAAGTGATTTATGAACGATAACGTTTTGCTCATAGGGGGTTCCGGATTCGTAGGAACCCGACTAATTGAAACGGCAATTGCTGACTTTAATATCAAGAATCTGGACAAACAGCAAAGCCACTTTTACCCTGAAATTACGCAGATTGGCGATGTTCGCGATCAACAGGTCCTTGACCAGGCTCTGGCTGGATTTGATACCGTTGTGCTGCTGGCAGCGGAACACCGCGATGATGTTAGTCCTACTTCTCTCTATTATGATGTGAACGTTCAGGGAACCCGCAATGTGCTCGCGGCTATGGAAAAAAATGGTGTCAAAAACATCATTTTCACCAGTTCTGTTGCCGTTTATGGCCTGAACAAGCACAATCCTGACGAAAACCATCCACACGATCCTTTCAACCACTACGGCAAGAGCAAGTGGCAGGCAGAGGAAGTTCTGCGCGAATGGTACAACAAATCGCCAACAGAGCGTTCTTTAACCATCATCCGTCCTACTGTTATCTTCGGTGAGCGTAACCGTGGTAACGTCTATAACCTGCTGAAACAGATTACTGGCGGCAAGTTTATGATGGTTGGCGCGGGAACCAATTATAAATCTATGGCTTATATTGGAAACATTATCGAGTTTATCAAGTACAAGCTGAAGAATGTTGCCGCAGGATCTGAGGTTTATAACTACGTTGATAAACCAGATCTGAATATGAATCAACTGGTTGCTGAAGTCGAGCAAAGTCTGAACAAAAAAATCCCATCCGTGCACTTGCCATACCCGTTAGGGATGTTGGGCGGATATTGTTTTGATATCCTGAGCAAAATTACAGGCAAAAAATACGCAATCAGCTCTGTACGAGTCAAAAAATTCTGCGCAACAACACAGTTTGATGCAACGAAAGTACACTCTTCAGGTTTTGTAGCACCATATACACTGTCGCAAGGTTTGGATCGTACTCTACAGTATGAATTCGTTCATGCCAAAAAAGACGATATAACGTTTGTTTCTGAGTAATGTAGGCGAGTCAGAGAAAAAAGAACCTGGTTGGGCTACGATTATTCGGAAAGAGGTACTGATTAAATTATCAGTAGATGGATTTCCGAGTAATCTAAATAACCCAGATGCTGATGGTGTGTAGTGTTGTTGTCCGGTCTAACCTATGCCTATAAATTATGCACTATCAGCCACTTAGAGGTAGGAAAATAATGGCGAATTTAAAAGCAGTTATACCGGTAGCGGGACTTGGAATGCATATGTTGCCTGCCACTAAGGCGATTCCCAAAGAGATGCTACCGATCGTCGACAAACCCATGATTCAGTATATTGTTGACGAAATTGTGGCTGCTGGGATCAAAGAAATCCTCCTGGTGACTCATGCGTCCAAGAACGCAGTCGAAAACCACTTCGATACTTCTTATGAATTAGAATCGCTCCTTGAGCAGCGTGTTAAACGTCAGTTGTTGGCAGAAGTACAGTCTATCTGCCCGCCGGGCGTAACCATTATGAACGTGCGTCAGGGTGAACCTTTAGGTTTGGGTCACTCCATTCTGTGCGCCAGACCCGCCATTGGCGACAACCCGTTTGTCGTGGTGCTGCCTGATGTTGTTATTGATGACGCCAGCGCAGATCCGCTGCGTTACAACCTTGCCGCCATGATTGCGCGATTCAACGAAACGGGTCGCAGTCAGGTCTTGGCAAAACGTATGCCGGGTGACATTTCTGAATACTCCGTCATCCAGACTAAAGAGCCGCTGGATCGTGAAGGCAAAGTCAGTCGCATTGTTGAATTTATCGAAAAACCCGATCAGCCGCAGACTTTGGATTCAGACATCATGGCGGTTGGTCGTTATGTGCTTTCTGCAGACATTTGGCCTGAACTGGAACGGACTCAACCCGGTGCGTGGGGGCGTATTCAGCTAACTGACGCAATTGCTGAACTGGCGAAAAAACAGTCCGTTGACGCAATGTTAATGACGGGTGACAGCTACGACTGCGGTAAAAAAATGGGCTACATGCAGGCATTTGTGAAGTACGGACTACGCAACCTGAAAGAAGGAGCGAAGTTCCGCAAAGGGATTGAGAAGCTGTTAAGCGAATAAAGAACTGACCGAATGTAACGGTTGATAAGAAAATTATAACGACAGTGAAGATTCGCGGTGAGAATGAATCGCAACGAAGACTCTTGTC
This sequence comes from Escherichia albertii NBRC 107761 = DSM 17582, assembly GCF_000759775.1. GTDB lineage: Bacteria > Pseudomonadota > Gammaproteobacteria > Enterobacterales > Enterobacteriaceae > Escherichia > Escherichia albertii. The sequence goes on along the minus strand of NZ_BBMY01000020.1, from coordinate 16,422 downwards.
GTTGTTGTTTTATAAAACACCATAATAATAATGAGTTATTAATAGGCTTTTAGTTAAATTTTCCAGGATTTTCCTTGTTTCCAGAACGAATTGGTAAGACAATTAGAATAGTATCTTTTCATTATATCAAGTAATTGAGAAGGTTTTTTGATTCTAAAATATATTCCTGCAGTACGCTGGTAGCTGTTAAGCCAGGGGCGGTAGCGTGTCTTATGGATCCTTCTGTGGAAGATAAATTCAAATACTGAACCACACTTATGGTGCGTAAATGAAGAAAAAATTAATCATTATCGGAGCTGGTGGGTTTGCTAAAGCGGTAATAGATAGTTTGGATCATGATGAGTACGTTCTTGAAGGATTTATTGACTCTCTTAAATCAGGAATGCATCAAGGATATCCGATAGTTGGTCATTCATTAAGTGATATTCGTTTGCCAACTGATTATTATTATTTTATTGCCATTGGTGATCCTGACGATAGAGCATTGTGGTTAAGACAAATACGAGATCTAAAGCTTGACACCATAAATGTCATTGATAAAACGGCAATTGTTTCAATGAGATCATCTATCGGAACATGTATTTACATTGGTAAAATGGCTATAGTAAATTGCGATTCACAATTAGAAGATGGCGTTATTATTAATACTAGGGCTTTGATAGAGCATGGGAATTATATTTCATATTGTACAAATGTTTCAACTAATGTAGTCCTCAATGGTGATGTATATATCGGGGAGAAAAGTTTTATAGGTAGTTGTAGTGTAGTGAATGGTCAAATAAAAATAGGCAGGTCAACTATTGTAGGCTCAGGGTCAGTAGTTATTCGTGATATTCCTGATAATGTGGTTGTTGCAGGCACACCAACAAGATTAATAAGAGAAAGGTGAAAATGAGTAAAGTATATATTGTGGCGGAGATTGGTTGTAATCATAATGGTGATTATTTTCTTGCCAAGAAAATGATTAAAGAGGCAAAAGCCGCAGGTGTTGATGCAGTTAAATTCCAGACATTCAAAGCGGATCAATTAATTTCGAAGTATGCGCCTAAAGCTGAATATCAGAAAAAAGTTACAGGGAATGAGGAATCCCAGTTAGAAATGACAAGAAGGCTTGAATTACCTTATGAAGAGTTTATAAAGCTTGAAGAGTATGCAAAAGAGTTAGGTCTTGATGTCTTTTCAACTCCATTTGATCTTGAGTCGATTGATTTTTTGGCATCGCGGAATCAAAAAATGTGGAAAATTCCTTCAGGAGAAATCCTTAATTTACCGTATCTAGAAAAGATTTGTCGATTACCAATAAAGGATAAAAAAATTGTTCTTTCGACAGGAATGGCGACGCTTGATGAAATAAGAGAGTGTTTAAATGTTTTTAATAAAAATGGAATGTCTCCAGAAAATATAACGATATTACATTGCAATACTGAATATCCTACACCATTTGAGGATGTGAATCTAAACTCAATTCATGGGTTAAAGAAAGAGTTTAAAGAATATAATATAGGATTCTCAGATCATTCTCCTGGATTTTTCGCTGGAATAGCGGCAGTGCCCTATGGGATTACTTTTATTGAAAAACATTTTACTCTGGATAAAAATTTCGAAGGGCCAGATCATAAAGCATCTGTAACTCCTGAAGAATTACGTCTCCTGTGTCAGGGGATTCGTGAAGTTGAGAAATCTCTTGGTAGTTATATTAAATTAGTTACTAAATCTGAGCGGAAGAATAAAATTGTAGCGAGAAAATCTATCGTAGCCAAGCGTAATATAAAAAAAGGAGAAGTTTTTACAATTGATAATATTACGATAAAGCGACCTGGGAATGGAATAAGTCCTATGTATTGGTATGAGCTATTGGGTAAAAAAGCAGAGAGGGATTTCGATGAAGATCAACTGATCATTCAGTCTGGTTTTGTTGCTCAAGAGGTATAATAATGGTAAATAGATTGGCTATTATACCAGCACGTTCTGGTTCGAAAGGGTTAGCTAATAAAAATATACTGATGTTGATCGGGAAACCATTGATTGTTTATACAATAGATGCTGCCATAAGTTCTAAATGTTTCTCTAAGGTAATTGTTTCAACAGATTCTATAGAATATAAATATATTGCCGAGAAGTATGGCGCTGAAGTTGTGATGCGTGATGAGAGACTTGCAAGTGATACTGCAACATCTTTTATGGTAATAGAAGATATTTTAAAAAAATATAGAGGTTTTGATTATTTCGTTTTGTTGCAACCTACGTCACCATTTCGAAATGCCAAACATATACAAGAGTCTATTGATTTATTTGAGTCCAAGAAAGGAATAAATTTTTTAGTATCGGTAACAGAGAGTAATAAGAATTCAGAATTAATTAAGCCATTAGATGAGTCACATAGATTAACAAATTTTGGAGGTGATTTCAGTAACTATCGACGACAAAATGTTAAAGAATATTCACCTAATGGAGCGATCTTTATTGGTCGCAATGATAGTTATTTAAAGAAAAAACATTTTTTTGGTTCTGACAGTGTTGCTTATATAATGAATAAGGAAGATTCTGTTGATATTGATGATCGAGTTGATTTTGAAATAGCGATTTCGTTAGCAACCAAAAAAATGAAGCAGAAATTGCTAATAAAACAAATTAAACATCGCATTGCTGAAAAGTTTAATGAGATAAATCCTAGTGCACCTATTACATTAATCGGTCATTCTCTATTTGATTATTGGGGAATTGATACTTTAGCAGGGAAAAAAGTTAATAATTATGGTATCGCTGGAATAAATAGCGAGCAATATTATCAGTTTGTTTTAAAAAAAAGGCTTATCTCAAATCTCGGAGATATTGTTTTTTTATACTCAGGTACAAATGATATCGTGCTTGAGAATTGGACTGCAAAGTACACTATTTATTGGACAACCAAAATAATTGAGGAGTTAAAGAAGATAAATTCGAATGTTAAGATTTATCTCTTAGCTGTGCCTCCCGTAAATGGAAGGGTTGATCGCAACAATTATATTATTAATGAGTTGAATCATTTGTTATTTCATCATGTTAAATGCTTAAATAACGTATATTGGGTTCCGCTTTCAGAGTCATTTTATGATGAATTTGGTAACCTTAAACATTCATTTACTAGTGATGGATTGCATTTTACAAAAAAAGCTTATGAGCAACTTGAGCGAGATTTGGAAGAGGTAATGAAATGAAGAATATATTATATGTTACAGGCTCACGTGCTGAATACGGTATAATGAAGAGATTATTACTACAATTAGATAAAGAAGATGATATTAAACTAACAATTATTGCTACGGGAATGCATTGTGATGAAAAATATGGATTGACGTATAAATTTATTGAAAATGATGGTTTAAAGATAGAAAAGTTAATTAATATTGATATAGATAATAGTTCTAATGCTGGTATTCTTAAAACAATGGCAAAATGTCAAACAGAATTTGGTGATTACTTTGAAAGTAATAAGTTTGATGCTATAATTATATTAGGTGATCGATATGAGATATTATCAGTAGCTATTGCCGCCGCAATTCATAATTTACCAATTATACATTTGCATGGAGGTGAGCAAACATTAGGAAATTACGATGAATTTATACGCCATGCTATAACAAAAATGAGTAATCTTCATCTGGTATCAACCGATGAATACCGTGATAGGGTTATCCAAATGGGAGAACATCCTGACTTGGTCCATAATATAGGAGCCCTTGGAGCTGAAAACGTTATTAAGATGACATTGCCAACTATAATGGAGCTCGAAAATAAATTCGGTTCTCTTGCTCGTCCCTATTTTATGGTGGTTTTTCATCCTGAAACATTAAATGAAGTATCACCAATTACACAAATAGAGGAACTACTTGGAGCATTGGATTTATTAAAAGCTTGCTTTGATTTCATTTTTATTGGTTCAAACTCTGATACAAAAGCCGACGAGATTGCTATTAGGTTAAAAAAGTATTGCCAACAGAATAAGAATCGGTTTATTCCATCAACTGAACCTGAAGAATATATTGCATTATGTAAATATTCTCAAGGTTTAATTGGAAATTCGTCATCTGGACTAATAGAGATACCATCTTTGAAAATCCCGACTATAAATATAGGCAATAGACAAAAAGGGCGAGTCCGTGGAAATTCTGTAATTGATACTGATTGTAAGACATATGATATCTATCATTCCATACTTTTAAGCCAAACGCATGATTTTAAGAATAAAACTTCTTTGTCTGGAAATCCTTATTATCGTGATAACGCTTTAAGTCATGCCTTAAATATAATTAAGAGTTTTATAATAAATAATAAGAAAGATGTAAAAAAATTCTATGATATAAAGATAAATGCGGATAATGAGTCAAACGTATGAGTATATATAAAAACTCAAGTATTTACTTGATATCAAATATATTCAATGCATTAATTCCATTTATGTTGCTTCCTGTGCTGACAAGAAATCTAACACCTTATGAATATGGGCAAATAGCCATGTTCCAAATATTAGTAAGTGGATTGTCTTCTCTAACAGGTTTAAATACAGTTGGTGCTGCAAATCGGCGCTACTATGATGTAAATTCAAAAAATGAACTGGCTGCTTACAATACAAACTGTTTTTATATATTAATTTTAAGTTGTACGATATTACTTCTTTTATCTCTATTGTTATCTGACCTATTGAGTTCATTGTTGACAATTCCAAAAAACTGGATATATCTATCAGTTGCGGTTTCTGGGGCGACATTTATAATTCAATTTCGTTTGGGACAATGGCAGATCCGTGAGAGAGCTTTTTGGTTTGGTGTATTACAGATCAGCCAAGGGGTCGTTGTATCCGTGTTAACTATTATTTTTTTAATTTACATGTGTCAGGGAGCATCTAGCAGAGTAAATTCATTATTTATAGTAAGTATAGTATATGCACTGATTAGTCTCTATAGTTTACATAAGAGTAAATTAATCATATTTACGGGAATTAATTTTTCGAATATTAGAGATGCTCTATATTTTGGAGTTCCTTTGATACCACATGTCTTAGGAATTTTTTGTCTAAGCGCATTAGATAGAGTTTTAATTAATGGTGTATTAGGTGTCAGTGAGGCCGGAATATATATGTTGGCGGCTCAGTTAAGTTTGGGAATGACGGTTTTTTTTGATGCGTTAAATAAAGCATTAGTGCCTTGGTTGTTTAATGTTCTGTCGTTAAATGACGTAAATAAAATAAATTCACTGATTAGGTTTACATATCTATTTTTTATTGTTGTTGCTTTTTTGGGGGGGCTTTCTTTTTGGGTTGGGCCTTTCGTTGTTGAGTTAGTTGCCGGAAAGGCGTATCTGAAAGCAAAAGATATTATTGGCTGGCTTTGCTTAGGACAGGCTTTTAATGGTATGTACCTTATGGTTACAAATTATTTATTTTATGCAAAGTGTACGGGGAAATTATCAATTGTAACCATTAGCAGTGGGGGCGCAAATATAGTTCTGTTATTGATATTGATGAAGTTTTCAGGAATAACTGGAGTAGCTATCGCATTCTCAATATCTATGTTTATTAGATTTTTAGCTACGTGGTGGTTAGCCACGAAAGTGTGTGGGTTTTCATGGCGGATGCCAATTAGGAGAATTATTTGGGGATGAGGTTTTTTGCATAAGTAAATATATAATAAGGATAAGGGGGGGACATGAATTTATTTATATGCCGAACCATATTTCAGGCGTATTATGCAAGAGTGTTGATTAAAGCCAAAAGTATTAAAGATGTTATGTTTGTTTATTTATCTGAAGAGTTGTCTGATAGAGAAAAAAATGTACTATCGTGTTCTGGTATTGACTATATAGTTATTGGAGGTTCGCATTCGTATAAACGACTCTTAAAACAGATTTGGTTGTTGAATTATTTGTATAGAGTGACCAAAAAACAATCTGTAGACTTTTATTTTTCAAGTATTGATGATCCATTTATTCAAACAATTATTTCAAGGAATAAGTTTAGTAACATATATACGTTTGATGATGGAACGGCTAATTACGTACCAAATTCCTTTTTCTACATCGAAAAGAAAAAAAAGCTATCTGTAAGGATTAAATATTATCTTATGGGAAATAGAATAAGGAATTTACATGGGGTTAAAAAACTAATTAAAACACACTATTCAACTAATTATCTTAAAAATATCATCGATGATGTGGAGTATATTCCTTTACATAGTAAAAAAAACTTTTCTGATTTTCCTGTCGAGTCAAAAAAACATGAAGTGGTTAATATATATCTATGTCCTAATTTTGATGAGGTCTACATCGATGCTGAAAATGTAATAAAGAAATTTATATCTACACTGACTAAACATGATATTATAATACCTCATCCAAGAGATAAACTCATATGGGGTGCTGGTGAGAATTATAAAATAAGAAATGATACGATGGCGGAAATAGTAATAGATGAATATCTGTCTAAGGGATGTTTGATAAATTTATTTGGAATTGCCAATTCAACGCAATATCATTATCTCCAAAATAATAAAATTATAAATCATGTGATTGACATTGGAAAAATAAAGCCGGAATTCGAAGAGGCGATTCTAAAGCAAATTGAGTGTTTTAAAAATCTGACAAATTAAAATGATTGGGTCGTGTATTCAAGATATTGATTACTGTTATTGTGGATAATACTCCCGCTCAATAAATGGACCAACACTTTGTGCATTTCGAATACCCTAGAGTCTTTCGAACTAGGTGTTTCGCCAAGAAAAGAGCACGTAACGCTGCTTTTTTGTACTAAATAATTCGCACTAAATGTTCAATGATTGAGATATTTCTTATTACCTAGAGCTGTTTTTCATTGCTTATACATGATCAAATACTCCTTACATAATTAAGGAGGACAAAATGGAACTTAAAAAATTGATGGAACATATTTCTGTTATTCCAGATTACAGACAAGTCTGGAAAGTGGAACATAAACTGTCAGATATTCTACTGTTGACTATTTGAGCCGTTATTTCTGGTGCCGAAGGTTGGGAAGATATAGAGGATCTCGGGGAAACACATCCCGATTTTTTGAAGCAATATGGTGATTTTGAAAATGATATTCCTGTTCACGATGCTATTGCCAGAGTTGTATCCTGTATCAGTCCTGCAAAATTTCATGAGTGCTTTATTAACTGGATGCGTGATTGTCATTCTTCAGATGATAAAGACGTTATTGCAATTAATGGAAAAACGCTCCGGCACTCTTATGACAAGAGTCGCCGCAGGGGAACGATTCATATCATTAGTGTGTTCTCAACAATGCTCAGTCTGGTTATCGGACAGATTAAGACGGATGAGAAATCTAATGAGATTACAACTATCCATAAACTTCTTAACATGCTGGATATTAAAGGGAAAATTATCATAACTGATGCGATGGGTTGCCTGAAAGATATTGCTGAGAAGATACAAAAACAGGGAGGTGATTATTTATTCGCTGTAAAAGGAAATCAGGGGCGGCTTAATAAAGCCTTTGAGGAAAAATTTCCACTGAAAGAATTAAATAATCCAGAGCATGACAGTTACGCAATTAGTGAAAAAAGCCACGGTAGAGACGAAATCCGTCTTCATATTATTTGTGATGTCCCTGATGAAATTATCGATTTCACGTTTGAATGGAAAGGACCGAAGAAATTATGCGTGGCAGTCTCCTTTCGGTCTATAATAGCAGACAAAAGAAAGAACCCGAATAATGGTCAGATGTTATATCAGTTCTGCTGATTTAACTGTAGAGAAGTTCGCCACAGCGATCCGAAATCACTGGCACGTGGAGAATAAGCTGCACTGGCGTCTGGATGTGGTAATGAATGAAGACGACTGCAAAATAAGAAGAGGAAACGCAGCAGAATTATTTTCAGGGATACGGCACACCGCTATTAATATTTTGACGAATAATAATGTATTCAAGACAGGGTTAAGACGTAAGATGCGAAAAACTGTCCATGGACAGAAACTATCTGGCATCAGTCCTTACGAGAAGCGGGCTTTCGTAATCTTGCCCTGTTGAGATAGGCTCTTGATGAATAAAGGTTTGATGGTAATTAAATGAACTTTCTTTTGTTTTTTTCAATATGTTATTTTTTGTACGTAACCTCAATAGGGATGTTATTTAATAACTATAAAGTCCTTTTGATTTTTTCGCTAATCCCTCCGACAATAGTGTCAGTTATAAGATATAACGTCGGCATTGATTTTATGTCATATGTTGATTATTTCAATCAGCTTAAATATACAGATGAGATATATTTAGACGATACATTTAAGTATATAAGTTATTTTTCTTATTATATAGGTGGAAATGAACAGATTGTATTTTTAATATATGCTATTTTTTACTCTGCAGCACTTTATTTTTTAATAAAATTGGTGTTAGAGAATTATATAACAAGAATAAATAATTTTTATGTGGTTGGGTTGCTATTGTCATTTTATTCGTTTTATTTCTTATTGTCATTTAATCAAATTAGATCTTCATTATCGGCCCTATTGCTATGTTATGGGTTGCTAAAAAGAAAAAAGGATTTTTCTTTTGTAATGGCGATTTTGTTAAGTGTTCTTTTTCATTCTGCAGCCATGTTTATATTGCCTTTTTATGTTGCTCTAAGAAAAATAAAGGTTGGATACCTATTGGTTATATTCCCTTTTCTTCTTGTTGCTTCATTTTATAACATTTTTTCAGATGTTTTGAAGTTTATTCTTACATTTCTAAATAGTCGTTTTTTGACATATTTTTATTCTGAATATTTTGTTCCAAAGACGGGAATGGAAAAGATGTATAGTGTCATCTCAATGACTATTGTCTTGGGAATGGTTGTTTGTTTGTTTAAATTGTTACCCGAAAAATTTGATTTAATGATAAAGTTTGTTATACTTTTCGTCCTACTTCGAGCGATGTCAATTGATATATTGATTTTTGCCAGAATCAGTGATTTTCTTAAACCAATAACTATAATTCTGGTATTTACCGCTATATACTTTGCTTCAAATAAAGTAACACCTAGAATTATCCTTCCTATTTATTTAATTATGATATTGCTCCTCTGTCTTTTTAATATAAAGATTGGATCGAATATAACTAAGGATGACCATTATACTTATGGCTATAATATTTGCCTTTTTGGTAATAAATGTGTAGAGGAGTTTTATTAACAATTATTATTTTATGCTTCTGGTATCTATGGAAAAAGAAATGAGAAACTTTTCTTGTAAAGACCCCCTTTCACTTGTTGAAAATCAAATTGTATTGTCAATTATTCTTCCTGTATATAACGTATCAGAATATTTAATTGAGTGCCTAAATAGTTTGCTGTTAGACGTCCATGAGTGTTATCTTAATAGATGTGAAGTTATTGTTGTTGATGATGGTTCAACGGATAATTCCTTTGAATTAATGAGAGAGTATTCATTACAATACCCTGAAATCGTTAAGATTTACTCGAAATCTAATGGTGGGCTCTCAGACGCACGTAACTATGGGTTATTGAAATCCTCCGGTAAATACATTTCCTTTGTTGATTCAGACGATGTTGTTAATAGGGATTTTATAAAAAAAATAATCAATATCATTGATATGTATGATTTTGACATATTGTCATTTGATTTTATAAGGTTTTTTAATAAACGAGCCCCCCCTGTTGTTTCCGAAATAGGCTATATAACCCAAATGGTTGAAAGAGTAGATCCCGATTTCTATAAATCTAAGCCCGTTTTTGCTTGGAATAAAGTTTATCGACGTTACCTGTTTGACAATGAAATATTTCCTAAGGGGTGGTATTATGAAGATGTTGCATTAATCCCGTTATTATTAGATAGAGCAAAACGTTTATACCATATTAACAGCGTTTGTTATTTTTATCGACAGAGACAAGGAGCAATAACTTTTTTTAATGATAATAAATATCTTGATATTTTAAAAGGAGTATCTTTTTTATATGGCAGGTCACAATCCACATTTATTAAAACTGTGATTATAAATCAGTTCTTTACGTTAACTTTGTTATCTTTAAGACTACCAACTAGTAATTATTTTATGAATATGAGGTATATTGTTGATACCTATTGTGAAAAATTTGAATTGGACTCTTTTGAACCTGAGCTGATATTAAAACATATTCCTTTTTTATTATTAAAAAAATTGAAGTCACTATGTGTTTATCCGTTGTATTTATTTAAACCAGCGGTTTATTTTCATAAACAACTTAAACATTTTAGAGGGAGATTAAAGTGAAGTATGATTATATAATTGTTGGTAGCGGTCTTTTTGGAAGTGTTTTTGCACATGAATTAGGAAAAATAAACAAAAAGATCAAGGTTATTGAGCGTCGTGAACATGTTGGTGGTAATGTATATTGTGAGAATATTGAAGGGATCAATGTTCATAAATATGGCGCTCATATATTCCACACTAACGATAAAGAAATATGGGATTATGTAAATCAATTTGTAGAGTTTAACCAATACATAAATTCACCATTAGCTTTTTCTAAAGGTAAAATTTTTAATTTACCTTTTAACATGAATACCTTTAATCAACTCTGGGAGACAATAACTCCTCAACAGGCCAAAGAGATTATAAAAAAACAAAGCAGTGAAATAAGTGGAAACAAACCAAGAAATCTCGAAGAACAAGCAATTTCTTTAGTGGGAAAAGATATTTATAATTGTTTGATTAAGGAATACACTGAGAAACAATGGGGGCGACCTTGCACTGAATTGCCACCATTTATTATAAAGCGGCTCCCTGTTAGGTTTACATACGACAATAATTATTTTAATGACCGGTATCAAGGAATACCAGTCGGCGGTTATAATAAATTAATCGATGCCTTATTAAATGGAATTGAAGTCGAAACATGCACTGACTATTTTGAGAAAAAGAAATATTGGGATTCTGTTGCAAAAAAAATTATTTATACAGGGCCTATTGATAAGTTTTTTGACTACAAATTTGGGGCTTTGGATTATCGTTCATTAAGATTTGAGCATGAATTACTGGATGTTGATAATTTTCAAGGGAATGCTGTCGTAAATTATATCGATAAAAAATACTTATTCACTCGCATTATAGAACATAAATTTTTTGAATTTGGTGACCAGTGTAATACAGTCATTACTCGAGAGTACCCAAAAGAATTCGAAGAAGGAGATGAATACTATTATCCTATAAATGATGAAAAAAACATGCAAACCTATAAAATGTATTATAATCTTTCTAAACAGAAAAAAAATGTGATTTTTGGTGGACGTCTTGCGGAATATAAATATTATGACATGCATCAAGTTATCAAATCAGCTTTAAATGCATTCCGAAAAGAGGTAGGTTCAGGTGAATAAAGAGGTAATCGCAATAATTGTAACCTATAATAGAAAAGAATTATTGCTGAAAGTTATAGATGCTGTTTTGAACCAAAGTTATCCACTAAAAAAAATATTGATAATAGATAATAATAGTACAGATGGTACGGAGATGTTTATTTCGAGCAGACTCTCTGAATTGGTGGTGTATGAAAATACAGGGGATAATTTAGGTGGGGCTGGAGGATTTTATCGAGGGTTCATAGAGGCGGAAAAATATGGTTATGATTATCTTTGGTTAATGGATGATGATTTGATGCCTACAGTGAATTGTCTTGAAATATTAATATCAAATAATATAGATGGTATTGTCCAACCTGTTAGATATAACTTAGATGAATCTTGTGCAGAACTTTCGCCGTTAACTTATGATTTATCCAATCCATTTAAGTTAAATCCTAAAGGAACACCATTGAAAAATTACTTAGATACAATTGGTAATAAGTCAGGGAAAGTAGACATTGAAGCTATTCCATTTGAAGGTCCATTGATTTCGAGGAAGGTTGTTGAAAAAATAGGCTATCCAGAGCCTAAGTTCTTTATTTTTTGTGATGATATTGAATACGCGATTAAAGCTAAAAGGAATGGAATTCAGATCCAGTGCGATCTTCAAGCCAAAGCATACCGCCTTTTGGTTAACAATCAAGCCAATGATCTTCTTTCCTGGAAAGGATATTATATGCTTAGAAATGTTTTCTATCTCCATAAAACATATGGAACCAATTTCTTTGTTAGGCAAAAACCGATTGTTTTGGGATTAGGATATGCATTGTTGTGTGTATTAAAATGCAATTTCTCTCAACTCCCCGTTATATGGCGTGCTTTTTGGGATTCATCTTCATTAAGAAATACTGAAAAATTCAGGCCAAAAATGAGAAAGAAATAATTTGTTTCTGTGCTCTTTGGGTTTTTAATGTCAATTTCTAAATCACTAAATCACTAAATCACTAAATCACTAAATCACTAAATCACTAAATCACTAAATCACTAAATCACTAAATCACTTAACACGATATTTATCCCTGACAGGAGTAAACAATGTCAAAGCAACAGATCGGCGTCGTCGGTATGGCAGTGATGGGGCGCAATCTTGCGCTCAACATCGAAAGCCGTGGTTATACCGTCTCTATTTTCAACCGTTCTCGTGAAAAGACGGAAGAAGTAATTGCCGAAAACCCAGGCAAGAAACTGGTTCCTTACTATACGGTAAAAGAGTTTGTTGAATCTCTTGAAACGCCTCGTCGTATCCTGTTAATGGTGAAAGCAGGTGCAGGCACGGATGCTGCTATTGATTCCCTCAAGCCATACCTCGATAAAGGTGATATCATCATTGATGGTGGTAACACCTTCTTCCAGGATACCATTCGTCGTAACCGTGAGCTTTCTGCTGAAGGTTTTAACTTCATTGGGACGGGGGTTTCCGGTGGTGAAGAAGGCGCGCTGAAAGGTCCTTCCATCATGCCTGGCGGTCAGAAAGAAGCCTATGAACTGGTTGCGCCAATCCTGACCAAAATCGCCGCCGTAGCTGAAGATGGCGAACCGTGCGTTACCTATATTGGCGCAGACGGCGCAGGTCACTATGTGAAGATGGTTCACAACGGTATTGAATACGGTGATATGCAGTTGATTGCCGAAGCTTATTCACTGCTGAAAGGTGGCCTGAATCTCTCCAACGAAGAGTTGGCACAGACATTTACCGAGTGGAATAACGGTGAGCTGAGCAGCTACCTGATTGATATCACCAAAGATATCTTCACCAAAAAAGATGAAGACGGTAACTACCTGGTTGATGTGATCCTCGATGAAGCGGCCAACAAAGGCACTGGTAAATGGACCAGCCAGAGCGCGCTGGATCTCGGTGAGCCACTGTCGTTGATTACCGAGTCTGTGTTTGCTCGTTATATCTCTTCTCTGAAAGAGCAGCGTGTTGCCGCGTCTAAAGTTCTCTCTGGTCCGCAATCGCAGCCAGCAGGCGACAAAGTGGAGTTTATCGAGAAAGTTCGCCGTGCGCTGTATCTTGGCAAAATCGTTTCTTATGCTCAGGGCTTCTCTCAACTGCGTGCCGCGTCTGAAGAGTACAATTGGGATCTGAACTACGGTGAAATCGCGAAGATTTTCCGTGCTGGTTGCATTATTCGTGCGCAGTTCTTGCAGAAAATCACCGATGCGTATGCCGAAAATCCAAAAATCGCTAACCTGCTGTTAGCTCCGTATTTCAAGAAAATCGCCGATGACTACCAGCAGGCACTGCGTGATGTCGTCGCTTATGCAGTGCAAAACGGTATCCCAGTTCCAACCTTCTCTGCGGCGGTTGCTTATTACGACAGCTATCGTGCCGCTGTCCTGCCTGCGAACCTGATCCAGGCACAGCGTGACTATTTTGGTGCGCATACTTATAAGCGTATTGATAAAGAAGGTGTGTTCCATACCGAATGGCTGGATTAATCTAATTTAATCAGCAATAAATTGAGGCCCGGCATATATTGCCGGGTTTTTTTGCTAATAATCCTATAGATTAAATTTCATTGCTTAATATTAACTTAATAAATATCAGCTACTCTTATAAGTAAAGTCTGATTTTGTTGCTACGCTGATGCTGGGATCAGCGTAGCGCTAAAAATTTTAACTTTTATCAGGATGCTAAAACATCATGATTCACAGTTAAGTTAATTCTGAGAGCATGAAATGAAAATCACCATTTCCGGTACCGGTTATGTAGGCTTGTCAAACGGGCTTCTAATCGCACAAAATCATGAGGTTGTGGCATTAGATATTTTACCGTCACGCGTTGCTATGCTGAATGATCGGATATCTCCTGTCGTTGACAAAGAGATTCAAAATTTTTTGCAGTCAGATGAAATTCGATTTAACGCCACGTTAGATAAAAATGAAGCCTACCGGGATGCAGATTATGTAATTATCGCAACACCTACAGATTACGATCCAAAAACAAACTATTTTAATACGTTTAGCGTGGAATCTGTCATTCAGGATGTCATTGAAATAAATCCACTTGCAGTTATGGTTATCAAGTCCACTGTCCCAGTTGGTTTTACCGCGGCAATGCAGACGAAATATCATACTGAGAACATTATTTTTTCCCCAGAATTCCTCCGCGAAGGCAAAGCCCTTTACGATAACCTTCATCCATCCCGCATTGTTATTGGTGAGCGTTCTGAACGTGCAGAGCGTTTTGCTGCGTTATTACAGGAAGGGGCCATTAAGCAAAATATCCCGACTTTGTTCACCGACTCAACCGAAGCAGAAGCGATTAAACTGTTTGCCAATACCTATCTGGCAATGCGTGTGGCGTACTTTAACGAACTGGATAGTTATGCAGAAAGTTTAGGTCTCAATACGCGTCAGATTATCGAAGGTGTTTGCCTTGACCCGCGTATTGGCAACCATTACAACAATCCGTCATTTGGTTACGGTGGCTACTGCTTGCCGAAAGATACTAAGCAACTACTGGCGAATTATCAGTCTGTGCCGAATAACTTGATCTCGGCAATTGTCGATGCTAACCGTACGCGTAAAGACTTTATTGCAGATGCTATTTTGTCACGTAAGCCGCAAGTGGTTGGCATTTATCGTTTGATTATGAAGAGTGGTTCAGATAACTTCCGGGCGTCTTCTATTCAGGGAATTATGAAGCGTATCAAGGCGAAAGGCGTAGAAGTAATCATCTATGAACCAGTAATGAAGGAAGAGTCATTTTTCAACTCGCGTCTGGAGCGTGATCTCGTCACCTTCAAACAACAAGCCGATATCATTATCTCCAACCGTATGGCAGAAGAGCTTAAAGATATCGCTGATAAGGTCTACACTCGCGATCTCTTTGGTAGCGATTAACCTACTGTAATCAGGGCGATTATCGCCCTGATGGTGGTTCGCCGATTGTATGATTATTCATTAATTTTATTATTTATCCTATAGCATTCATGAGGATTATCGCTAAACTATAGCGACCTGAAATTTTCGCCTGTTAGGGTAATGATGAGAGTAGAAAATAATAATGTATCCGGGCAAAACTATGATCCGGAACAGATTGATTTAATTGACTTATTAATGAAATTGTGGCGTGGCAAGATGACAATTATCATCTCTGTCGTTGTGGCGATAACCCTCGCAATAGGCTATCTGGCTGTTGTCAAAGAAAAATGGACTTCCACTGCTATCATCACCCAACCCGATGTGGGGCAAATCGCTGGCTATACCGATGTCATGAATGCTATCTACGGTCAGGCTGCAACACGAGTGCAGGATCTTCAGGCTTCGCTTATTAGCCGTTACAGCACTACGTTTTCTGCTTTAGCCGAAGCGCTGGATAATCAGGAAGAACCTGAAAAGCTGACTATCGAGCCTTCTGCTAAAAATCAGCCATTGCCGTTAGTTGTCTCTTATGTCGGGCCGACTGCGGAAGATGCTCAGAAGCAACTTGCCGCTTATATTCAGCAAGTTGACGATAAAGTGAACGTGGAACTGCACAAGGATTTACAGGACAACATTGCATTGCGTATGAAATCCTTACAGGATTCTCTGAAAACGCAGGAAGTGGTGGCGCAGGAGCAGAAAGATTTGCGTATCCGCCAGATTCAGGAAGCGTTGCAGTACGCGAATCAGGCGCAGGTTATCAAGCCGCAGATTCAGCAGACTGGGGATGATATTACTCAGGACACGTTGTTCCTGTTAGGTAGCGAAGCGCTGGAGTCAATGATTAAGCATGAAGCGACCCGTCCGCTGGTGTTTTCTCCAAACTACTATCAGACTCGTCAAAATCTGCTGGATATCGAAAATCTGAACGTTGATGATCTCGATGTTCACGCTTACCGTTACGTGATGAAACCGACGTTGCCCATTCGTCGCGATAGCCCGAAAAAGGCAATTACTTTGATTCTGGCTGTGCTGCTGGGCGGTATGGTTGGCGCGGGGATTGTGCTGGGGCGTAACGCGCTGCGCAATTACAACGCGAAATAATATTATTGTGCATTAAGGGAAACGGGCAGGGTGGTGACACCTTGCCCGTTTTTTTGT
>NZ_BBMY01000021.1 GCF_000759775.1 Escherichia albertii NBRC 107761 = DSM 17582 | reverse complement strand
TTCACTGTCGCGAGGTGGCGTATATTACGCTTTCCTCTTTCAGAGTCAACCCCGAATTTCAGGATTTTTCTCTTCAACCGAACCGGCTATTTGTGTGAAGTGATTCACATCCGCCGTGTCGATGTGAGGCGCATTATAGGGAGTCGTTTCAGGAAGACAAGCAAAAAAATGCATTTTTATTTCAACAGCTCACCTTTTAATCATCACGTCAGTTTTTGCTGCTTTTTTATCGCTTGCGGCAGGTCTGCCAGGCTATTTAACACCCAATCCGCCGCGTCTTCCGCTTCTGGAGTAACAGGTTTTCCCGTACGCACCAGCACCTTAGTTCCGACATTCGCCGCAGAGGCTGCCTGCATATCTTCTAATTTATCGCCCACCATATAAGAAGCGGTCATATCAATATGCAAATAATCGCGTGCCGAGATAAGCATCCCTGGATGCGGTTTGCGGCAATCGCAAACCTGGCGAAATTCTTCAACACTCCCTTGCGGATGATGCGGGCAATAATAAATGCCATCCAGATCAACATCGCGGTCCGCCAGCGACCAGTCCATCCACTCAGTCAACGTTTCAAACTGCGCTTCAGTAAATTTACCGCGCGCAATGCCAGACTGGTTAGTCACCACTACCAGCGCAAAGCCCATCTTTTTTAGCTCGCGCATCGCGTCGATGACACCGTCGATAAATTCAAAGTTGTCAATCTCGTGAACATAGCCGTGATCGACATTAATGGTGCCATCACGGTCAAGAAAAATTGCGGGTACGCTCTTCGCCACCTTTTATAGCTCCTTAATAAGGTATGTCGCGTTAGTATCGCATGTTTCGACCAGCAAGAAAGTGCTCTTCGTATAAACCTGATTGATTTAGACGTCTGGATGCCTTAACATCCATTTCGTTGACGGCTTTGACCGTATCAGGCAGACGAAAATGCCACGGCTAACTTAATTACGATAATAAATATCAATGATAAAAATTTCGAATATCAGCAAAGTGTTCCACCAGGGCACCCGCACCATTCAGGCGTTGAATAACGTCAGCCTGCATGTGCCTGCTGGACAAATTTATGGCGTTATCGGTGCCTCGGGCGCGGGTAAGAGTACGCTTATCCGTTGTGTAAACCTGCTGGAGCGCCCAACCGAGGGTAGCGTGCTGGTCGATGGCCAGGAGCTGACCACGCTGTCAGAATCCGAACTGACCAAAGCACGCCGCCAGATTGGCATGATTTTCCAGCATTTCAATCTACTCTCTTCGCGTACTGTTTTTGGCAACGTGGCGCTGCCGCTTGAGCTGGATAACACGCCGAAAGACGAGATCAAACGTCGCGTGACTGAGCTGCTGGCGCTGGTTGGTCTTGGCGATAAGCATGATAGCTACCCGTCAAATCTTTCCGGCGGGCAGAAACAGCGTGTGGCGATTGCCCGTGCGTTAGCCAGCAATCCCAAAGTGTTGCTGTGCGATGAAGCCACCAGCGCGTTGGACCCGGCAACCACGCGTTCTATTCTCGAACTGATGAAAGATATCAACCGCCGTCTGGGTTTGACGATTCTGTTGATCACCCACGAAATGGACGTTGTGAAGCGCATTTGTGATTGCGTGGCGGTCATCAGCAATGGCGAACTGATCGAGCAGGACACGGTAAGCGAAGTGTTCTCGCATCCCAAAACACCACTGGCGCAGAAGTTTATTCAGTCGACGCTGCATCTGGATATCCCGGAAGATTATCAGGCACGTTTAAAAACAGAGCCCTTCGCTGACTGCGTGCCAATGCTACGTCTGGAATTTACTGGCCAATCAGTAGATGCGCCATTGCTTTCAGAAACTGCGCGCCGTTTCAACGTCAATAACAACATAATTAGTGCGCAGATGGATTACGCCGGTGGCGTGAAGTTCGGCATCATGCTGACTGAAATGCACGGCACACAACAAGATACGCAAGCCGCCATTGCCTGGCTGCAGGAACACCATGTAAAAGTAGAGGTACTGGGTTATGTCTGAGCCGATGATGTGGTTACTGGTTCGTGGCGTATGGGAAACGCTGGCAATGACCTTCGTATCCGGTTTTTTCGGTTTTGTGATTGGTCTGCCGGTCGGCGTCTTGCTTTATGTCACGCGTCCGGGACAAATTATTGCCAACGCTAAGCTGTATCGCACCATATCTGCGATTGTGAACATTTTTCGTTCCATCCCATTCATTATCTTACTGGTATGGATGATTCCGTTCACCCGCGTTATTGTCGGTACATCAATTGGCTTACAGGCAGCGATTGTTCCACTGACCGTTGGCGCAGCGCCGTTCATTGCTCGTATGGTCGAGAATGCCCTGCTGGAAATCCCAACCGGATTGATTGAAGCCTCTCGCGCAATGGGCGCCACGCCGATGCAGATCGTCCGTAAAGTGCTGTTACCGGAAGCGCTTCCGGGTCTGGTGAACGCCGCAACCATTACGCTGATTACTCTGGTTGGTTATTCCGCGATGGGTGGCGCAGTCGGTGCCGGTGGCCTGGGTCAGATTGGCTATCAATATGGTTACATCGGCTATAACGCGACTGTCATGAATACGGTTCTGGTATTACTGGTCATTCTGGTTTATTTAATTCAGTTCGCAGGCGATCGCATCGTCCGGGCTGTCACTCGCAAGTAACGTTCAACACAACATAAATAATTGAAGAAGGAATAAAGTATGGCGTTCAAATTCAAAACATTTGCGGCAGTGGGAGCTCTGATTGGATCTCTGGCACTGGTAGGCTGTGGCCCGGATGAAAAAGATCCGAATCACATTAAAGTCGGTGTGATTGTCGGCGCCGAACAGCAGGTTGCAGAAGTTGCACAGAAAGTCGCGAAAGACAAATATGGCCTGGACGTTGAACTGGTAACCTTCAACGACTACGTGCTGCCGAACGAAGCACTAAGCAAAGGCGATATCGACGCCAACGCCTTCCAGCACAAACCATATCTCGATCAACAACTGAAAGATCGTGGCTACAAACTGGTAGCAGTAGGCAATACCTTTGTTTATCCGATTGCCGGCTATTCCAAGAAAATTAAATCATTAGATGAACTTCCGAATGGTTCGCAGGTTGCCGTTCCCAACGATCCGACTAACCTCGGTCGTTCGCTGCTGTTGCTGCAAAAAGTGGGGTTAATCAAACTGAAAGATGGCGTTGGTCTGCTGCCGACCGTTCTTGATGTAGTCGAGAACCCAAAAAATCTGAAAATTGTTGAGCTGGAAGCGCCACAGTTGCCGCGTTCTCTGGACGATGCTCAGATTGAACTGGCAGTTATCAATACCACCTACGCCAGCCAGATTGGCCTGACCCCGGCAAAAGATGGAATCTTCGTAGAAGACAAAGAGTCTCCTTACGTGAATCTGATCGTGACGCGTGAAGATAACAAAGACGCAGAAAACGTGAAGAAATTCGTCCAGGCTTATCAGTCTGATGAAGTTTACGAAGCGGCAAACAAAGTGTTTAACGGCGGTGCAGTTAAAGGCTGGTAATTTTTAGGCTGTTTCCACAATTTGTAATATCATTCAGGACGGGCGCTTGCCCGTCTTGTTATTTTTATAAGCGCCTGATTCAATATTGACGTTTTGATCATACATTGAGGAAATACTATGCGTGCTTTACCGATCTGTTTATTAGCACTCATGCTGAGCGGCTGTTCCATGTTAAGCAGATCCCCTGTCGAACCCGTTCAAAGCACCGCACCCCAGCCGAAAGCGGAGCCAGCAAAACCGAAAGCGCCGCGCGCTACGCCGGTCCGAATTTATACCAATGCTGAAGAATTAGTCGGCAAACCGTTTCGCGATCTCGGTGAAGTGAGCGGCGACTCTTGTCAGGCCTCTAATCAGGACTCTCCGCCGAGTATCCCAACTGCACGTAAGCGGATGCAAATCAACGCCTCTAAAATGAAAGCCAACGCAGTATTGCTGCATAGCTGTGAAGTCACCAGCGGCACGCCAGGCTGCTATCGTCAGGCTGTATGTATCGGTTCTGCGCTTAACATTACGGCAAAATGAGCAGTTTCCAGTTCGAGCAAATAGGCGTTATTCGCTCGCCCTATAAAGAAAAATTCGCCGTTCCACGCCAGCCAGGTCTGGTAAAAAGTGCTAACGGCGAACTGCATCTCATTGCTCCATACAACCAGGCCGACGCCGTTCGCGGCCTGGAAGCATTCAGCCATTTATGGATACTTTTCGTCTTTCATCAAACAATGGAAGGCGGCTGGCGCCCAACTGTGCGCCCACCTCGTCTTGGTGGTAATGCCAGAATGGGCGTTTTCGCCACACGCTCTACTTTCCGTCCTAACCCGATTGGTATGTCGCTGGTAGAGCTGCAAGAGGTTGTTTGCCATAAAGATAACGTGATTCTGAAGCTTGGCAGTCTGGATCTGGTCGATGGTACGCCGGTGGTAGATATAAAACCGTATCTCCCCTTTGCCGAATCGCTTCCCGATGCCAGCGCCAGCTATGCGCAAAGTGCGCCAGCGGCAGAGATGGCGGTGAGCTTTACCGCAGAAGTCAAAAAACAACTTTTGACACTGGAGAAACGTTATCCGCAGTTAACGCTGTTTATTCGTGAAGTACTGGCGCAGGACCCGCGCCCGGCCTATCGTAAAGGTGAAGAAGCGGGTAAAACCTATGCCGTCTGGCTGCATGATTTTAATGTCCGCTGGCGCGTCACCGATGCCGGTTTTGAAGTCTTTGCGCTGGAACCACGTTAAATTCACGCCCTTCTCTTTTGACATCTCTTTTGCACTGGTAAACTAAATCACTTTTTTTGTCCCAGGCTCACTTTGAGCCTGTTCTACCTTCCAACTGGAACCGTAACAACATGCGTACTAGCCAATACCTGCTCTCCACTCTTAAGGAGACACCTGCCGACGCCGAGGTTATCAGCCACCAGCTGATGCTGCGCGCCGGGATGATCCGCAAGCTGGCCTCCGGGTTATACACCTGGCTGCCGACCGGCGTGCGCGTCCTGAAAAAAGTCGAAAACATCGTGCGTGAAGAGATGAACAACGCCGGTGCTATCGAGGTGTTAATGCCGGTGGTTCAGCCATCTGAACTGTGGCAAGAGAGTGGTCGTTGGGAACAGTACGGCCCGGAATTGCTGCGTATTGCTGACCGTGGCGATCGTCCGTTCGTACTCGGCCCAACTCACGAAGAAGTCATCACCGACCTGATTCGTAATGAGCTCAGCTCTTACAAACAGTTGCCACTGAACTTCTACCAAATCCAGACGAAATTCCGTGACGAAGTTCGCCCGCGTTTTGGCGTGATGCGTTCCCGCGAATTCCTGATGAAAGATGCCTACTCTTTCCATACTTCTCAGGAATCCCTGCAGGAAACCTATGATGCAATGTATGCAGCCTACAGTAAAATCTTCAGCCGTATGGGGCTGGATTTCCGCGCCGTTCAGGCTGACACGGGCTCTATCGGCGGCAGCGCCTCTCACGAATTCCAGGTGCTGGCGCAGAGTGGTGAAGATGATGTGGTCTTCTCCGACACCTCTGACTACGCGGCAAACATTGAGCTGGCAGAAGCTGTCGCACCGAAAGAACCGCGCGGCGCGGCTACTCAGGAAATGACGTTGGTTGATACGCCGAACGCGAAAACCATCGCCGAACTGGTTGAACAGTTCAATCTGCCGATTGAGAAAACGGTTAAGACTCTGCTGGTTAAAGCAGTTGAGGGCAGTAGCTTCCCGCTGGTTGCGCTGCTGGTGCGCGGCGACCACGAGCTGAATGAAGTTAAAGCGGAAAAACTGCCGCAGGTTGCAAGCCCGCTGACTTTCGCAACTGAAGAAGAAATTCGCGCCGTGGTTAAAGCGGGTCCGGGTTCGCTGGGTCCGGTAAACATGCCGATTCCGGTAGTAATTGACCGTACCGTTGCGGCAATGAGTGATTTTGCTGCTGGTGCTAACATCGACGGTAAACACTACTTCGGTATCAACTGGGATCGCGATGTCGCTACTCCAGAAGTTGCTGATATCCGTAACGTGGTGGCTGGCGATCCAAGCCCGGATGGTCAGGGTACACTGCTGATCAAACGTGGTATCGAAGTCGGTCACATCTTCCAACTGGGTACTAAGTACTCCGAAGCCCTGAAAGCCTCCGTTCAGGGCGAAGATGGCCGTAACCAGATCCTGACGATGGGTTGCTACGGTATCGGGGTAACGCGCGTAGTGGCTGCAGCAATTGAGCAGAACTATGACGAACGCGGCATCGTGTGGCCTGACGCTATCGCACCGTTCCAGGTAGCAATTCTACCGATGAACATGCACAAATCTTTCCGCGTACAAGAGCTGGCTGAGAAACTGTACAGCGAACTGCGTGCACAGGGGATCGAAGTACTGCTGGATGACCGTAAAGAGCGTCCAGGCGTGATGTTTGCCGATATGGAACTGATTGGTATTCCACACACCATCGTGCTGGGCGACCGTAACCTCGACAATGACGATATTGAATACAAATATCGTCGTAATGGCGAGAAACAGTTAATCAAGACCGGTGATATCGTCGATTTTCTGCTAAAAGCCATTAAAGGCTGATAACACTGTTGCTCCCCCCGCGATCTGTCGTGGGGGTTCTCTTTATTTGCTGCTGCAATCCTGTCCTGGAATAAATTTAATCTCTTTATCCGCCACCAGCACTTTTACCGATTCGCCCGTGTCCGGGTTCTCTTCCAGAGTAAAATGACCTTCCATTGCCAACAATACGGGTTTCTCTGCCGTATCGCGTATCGCCAGATAATCTCGCTCAAGGCGAGGATCGCTAGCGACAATGACCCGTTTACCCGTTGCGCAATCGGTAAAGGTCGCCGCGTCAGCCATATAAAAATACATGCCGCGCATGGTCATCGGCGTCACAGGCAGACTGGATTTTGTCGGTTCCAGCGTATAGTTGAACTGGGATTCAATCGGATTACCTTCACGATCGAGCATCTCCAGCGCATCGCCTCTCACCCGATAATATGACTTCTCACCTTTACTATCGGTAAGTACCAACTTGTCGGCGGTTCGCGCCCAGGTGCCGTAAGAAGCAAAGGACGAAGGCTCTTCTCGTGCGCCAAGATAGCGCTCATTCATTACCCAGGTTCCGTCTTTTTCGAGGAACAAAGAGGTTTCGATACCTTCGCAATCAGCACACGGTAGCACGCCGCGCCAGTTTTGCGGCATCGGTTTCAATTCAGCAGCCTGCGCCGGAGAAAGCATCTCGACTTCGGCACGATTATTACATCCCATAAGTGTAAAAAGGCTGATTACAGCCATCGCTGTCACTATCGCTTTTCTCACTCTTCATTCCTTCTTTTTATTCCCGACCACTGCGCACTTTACCGCGCATTGCCTTCACGGTTGATTTTTGTGCCTTCGATGCCAGCCGGCGTTCTTTTGATGCGCGGGTGGGCCGTGTTGGTCGGCGGGCTTTTTGTACGGTGGTCAATTCTTTAATTACCGTCATCAGTCGGGCCAACGCCGCTTCGCGGTTAAGCTCCTGGCTACGATATTCCTGTGCCTTAATAACAATCACGCCATCGCTGCTGATCAGATGATGGCTGGCGGCAAGCAGGCGTTCTTTGTAATACTCTGGCAGGCTGGAGGCCCGAATGTCAAAACGTAAATGAATGGCCGTTGAGCCCTTATTAACATGCTGCCCGCCCGCGCCCTGCGAACGAATGGCGGTGATCTCAAGCTCGCCATCGGGGATAACTGCATGCCGGGAAATCACAATCATGATGGTGGTTGCCAGGCAGTTAAGTTCACTTCCAGATTATTCCTGTCATCCGATAACCAGATAACGCCATCCTGAATCGTCGCCTGTAGCGTCATAGTCCGGTCAGCGAAGGCGCTTACTTTTGCCAGCTGCTCATCGTCCAGATACCAGACTGACAGGTTGGCAAATTGCGCGCATTTGTTTTGATTTTGCTGCCACCAGATTTGCGCTGCCCGACTATTATAGGCAAACAACGCCACTTCTGCGGCCTGGGTGCAGGCTTTCTTAATCCGTCGTTCGTCCGGCAATCCCAGTTCAATCCACAAATCAATCCCCAGATGATCATTACGCAACCATGCTTCCGGCTCATCATCAGCACACAAACCACGGGTAAATTGCAGACGTTCATCGGCATATTTCATCCACGCCAGCAGACGCAGCATCATACGTTCCTGGGTTTCTGAAGGGTGGCGCGCCAGCGTCAGAGAGGCATCGAGAAACTGGTTGCGGTCGAGATCGGCCACATTAACTGTCGCTTTATAAATTGTCGCTTTAAGCGCCATAAGAAAACTCCTTTCGAATCAGGAGACCATTGTAACGGAATACGTGCAGTTGCGACGCTGATATTGCAGAAATGAGTGTGGTATAGTCACCTTGCGAAACAGAGTTTATCTTCGTAGGCTTAGACTTGCATCCACGGTTAAGTCAGAGTACTGACAGGAGGGCATGTGGAAAAATATTGTGAGTTAATACGCAAGCGGTACGCGGAAATTGCCAGCGGAGACTTAGGATACGTTCCAGACGCGCTGGGCTGCATTTTGAAAGTGCTGAATGAAATGGCAGCCGACGATGCCCTTTCAGAAGCTGTCAGGGAAAAAGCGGCATACGCTGCTGCAAACTTACTGGTGAGCGATTATGTCAATGAATGATACGTATCAACCAATCAATTGTGATGATCACGATAATCTTGAGCTCGCCTGCCAGCACCATTTAATGCTGACGCTGGAGCTGAAAGATGGCGAAAAATTGCAGGCGAAGGCCAGCGATTTAGTCTCCCGCAAAAATGTGGAATATCTGATTGTCGAGGCCGCTGGCGAACCCCGCGAGCTGCGTCTGGATAAAATTACCAGCTTTAGCCACCCGGAAATCGGAACAGTGGTGGTGAGCGAGTCCTGATTCACTTTTGCCGGATGCGACGTTTGATACGTCTTATCCGGCTTTCACTTAACTAAGCGTTTCTCTGCCAGACAAAACTTACGCCGTTCTCATCTTCAGCCACACCTTCTTGCGTCACAAAAATCCCTGCCGCCGCAATCAACGTTTCGCCATAAAACAGTAACGGCGTGGTGTCGCGCAACCACGGCGGCACGCCCAGTTCCTGCCAGATTTTCTTTAACTTGCGCCCACCGTTGCGCCCGACAATATGCAGTAATCCTGACGCTTTAAAACGCACGCTGACCGCTTCGTCTGCACGTGGAAAGCGAATATCGCCTCCCGCAGTAAGCTGTACACTTCCCAGCCCCGCCGGTAATTCCAGCGACTGTTGCCACATCTGCCACGGCACAATAGTTTCGCTTTGCCCGACAAAGGATTTAATCCACCACAATTGCGACTGATAGCGACGGATTTCAAACGCGCCAAAGCGCAAGCAAGGAGAAGCATCTTCTCGCGCCAGCGCCACTTCCTGCCAGATACGCACCAGAGCGTCGCGGGAAGGCATCTGCGCATTCAACTTCGCCAGCCAGCGACGAATAATCGCCGCGCGACGGGCATCGCTCATCGTCATCATTGGCGTAATCAGCAACGTTCCCTGCGACGTTTGACAGTGTGCTAAATCATCCGCCAGCAGTTCATCCAGAAGACGTTCTTGTTCAGCGCAAAGTGCGGCGCTACGAGCCGTTGCTTCGGTAAAATGCGGCCAACGCTGCTGCAATAACGGCACCACATGCAAGCGCAGAAAGTTACGATCGTAGGTATCATCCTGATTACTTTCGTCTTCAATCCAGCGCAAGCCATGTTCATGCGCCCACAGCTCAAGTTCTCCACGCGTGCGGGCAAGTAATGGGCGGATGAGTTGAGTTCCGGCAAAATCTGAGACTTCCCCCATGGCAGAAAGCCCGGCAGGACCGCTGCCGCGTTTGAGCGCCAGCAGAAAGGTTTCACATTGATCGTCAAGATGTTGCGCTGTAACCAGCACTTCACCGGGCAACAAGGTGTGGGCAAATGCCTGATAACGCGCTTGCCGGGCCTGGGCCTCAATACCCAATCCTTCCTCCGCAAGTTGTACTCGTTCAACCACCAGCGGCACCTGCCACTGTTGGCAGATGTTCTCGCAATGCATAACCCAGGCATCGGCATTGGCACTTAAACCGTGATGCACATGAATAGCGCGCAGAGTGACGCCCGGATTTTCCATCCGCCACTGCACCAGCTGATGCAGCAGAACAGTTGAATCAAGGCCGCCGCTAAAGGCCACCAGAATCTGGCGTGATGAAAGAAGATGTGTATTCAGCGTGAGTGTCATAATGGTGCTGCTTTATCGTGATGATGCCCGGCACGTTACCGGGCAAATGCCGTAATGACAAGCCTTACAGTTCGTACAATTCCAATGGTAATCCGTCAGGATCGTTAAAGAACGTGAAGCGTTTTTGCGTGTATGGATCGACACGTATCGCTTCACATTTCACATTATGACTTTCCAGGTGCGCCACCGCGTCATCAATATTATCAACGCTAAACGCCAGATGACGCAGGCCGCAAGCTTCTGGGCGACTGGGGCGTTCTGGCGGAAAAGGGAATGAGAAAAGCTCAATCACATACTGCCCATTAAGCGCCAAATCCCCTTTCCACGAATCTCGTTCTTCGCGATAGACTTCGCTTTGCAGCGTGAAACCGAGAATGTCGCAGTAGAAGGCTTTGCTCTGCGCATAATCCGTCGCAATAATCGCAATATGGTGAACCTGTTTTAACCCCAGCATAGCGTCTCCTTTATTTGTTAACTGCACGTTACTCGCCTCCTGGCTTGTCTGGCAAGTTATCCAGCTATTTTTAGCGCTCGTACGCGATAAACACCATCGTCATCCTGCTTCGCACCGTGAATATCCGTTGCGAAACCGGGGGAACTTTACCCACCGAACAAAGTAGCAGCAGAAAACCTGGCACCGCACAGCTCTTCTGGGTCAGTATTTCTCCCGGCATCAGTAGTGGCACGCCCGGAGGGTAAGAAGACGTCAGGTGTTCCTCCAGGAAAATCTTTCCTTAATCATAGCCAGCTCAAACTGCGGCGATAAAAAAAGGCCACCGAAGTGACCCTTTTCAGAACATTTACTGATTATGCGTAGCCGTAGCTCATCAGACGCTGATAACGACGATTTTTTAAATCTTCAGTGCTTAACACGTCGAGATCGGCCAGATCCGCCAGCAGTTGCGCTTTCAAAGATGCAGCCATCGCTTCCGGGTTACGGTGAGCGCCGCCCAGCGGTTCCGGGATGATGGAGTCAATCAGTTTCAGTTCTTTCAGACGCGGAGCGATGATCCCCATCGCTTCTGCCGCCAGAGGCGCTTTATCCGCGCTCTTCCAGAGGATAGAAGCACAACCTTCTGGCGAAATAACGGAATAGGTGCTGTATTGCAGCATATTTACTTTATCGCCCACGCCAATCGCCAGCGCGCCGCCGGAGCCACCTTCACCGATCACGGTGCAGATCACCGGTACGTTCAGACGAGACATTTCGCGCAGGTTGCGAGCAATAGCTTCAGACTGACCGCGCTCTTCTGCACCCACGCCAGGATAAGCGCCCGGAGTGTCGATAAAGGTGATGATTGGCATCTTAAAACGTTCAGCCATTTGCATCAGACGCAGTGCTTTGCGGTAACCTTCTGGCGCTGGCATACCAAAGTTACGACGAATTTTTTCTTTGGTTTCACGACCTTTTTGATGACCAATGATCATCACCGGACGACCGTCGAGACGGGCGATACCACCGACGATCGCTTTATCGTCTGCATACGCACGGTCGCCAGCCAGTTCGTCAAATTCATCAAATGCCAGGCGAACATAATCCAGGGTATAAGGGCGCTGCGGATGACGTGCCAGTTGGGCAATCTGCCATGCACCGAGATCGGCAAAGATTTTACGCGTCAGTTCTACGCTTTTTTCACGCAGACGATGCACTTCTTCATCGATATTAATATCCAGTTTCTCATCCTGGCGGCTAACCGCAGTCAGAGAATCGATTTTCGCTTCCAGCTCTGCAATCGGCTGTTCAAAATCAAGGAAATTCAGACTCATAGTATTCCTGTATTAGTCAAACTCCAGTTCCACCTGCTCCGAACCAATGAGGCCACGGAGATCGTTTAATAAACGATCGCTCGGAGAGACACGCCACGTCGCGCCAAAACGCAACCGCGCACGTGCATCCGTCCTCTGATAGTAGAGATGTACTGGAATTGTCCCAGAGCGGTGGGGTTCCAGAGACTGACGGAGTCGGTTTAAAAGCTGGTCATCAATTTGCCTGTCCGTCAGCGAGATAGCAAGCCCGCGAGCATATTTTTCCCGGGCTTCGTCAATATCCATCACTTCGCGAGCGGTCATTTTAAGCCCGCCGCTGAAGTCATCAAAGCTGACCTGTCCGCTGACGATAAGTATGCGGTCTTTTTCCAGCAATTGCTGGTATTTATCCAGGGCGTCAGTAAACAACATCACTTCGAGGCGCCCGGAACGGTCATCCAGCGTGCAGATACCGATACGATTACCGCGCTTGGTGACCATAACCCGCGCAGCAACAACAAGCCCGGCGGCCGTGGTGACTTTACCACGTTCTGTCGGGTGCATGTCTTTCAGCCTTACGCCTCCGACATAACGCTCAATCTCTTTTAAATACTGGTTGATAGGGTGTCCCGTCAGGTACAAACCCAACGTTTCGCGCTCCCCATCCAGCACCACCTGATCCGGCCACGGCTGGCAGCTGGCGTAGGATTGCTCAATTTGCTCCGGCTCTTCCGCCAGCACGCCAAACATATCGGCCTGACCGATGGCTTCCGCTTTCGCGTGTTGATCAGCCGCTTTTAACGCATCGCCCAGCGAGTTCATCAACGCGGCGCGGTGCGGCCCCAAGCGGTCAAACGCCCCGGACATGATTAGCTTTTCCAGCACTCGCCGGTTCAGCTTTTTAGTGTCGGTTCGGGCGCAGAGATCAAACAGTTCGCGGAAGTAGCCGCCTTTATTACGGGCTTCAATGATGGCCTCAATCGGGCCTTCCCCCACCCCTTTGATGGCGCCAATACCATACACGATTTCGCCGTCATCGTTGACGTGGAAATGGTAAAGACCCGAGTTTATATCTGGCGGCAGGATTTTCAGCCCCATCCGCCAGCACTCATCCACCAGACCCACCACCTTCTCGGTGTTGTCCATATCGGCGGTCATTACCGCCGCCATAAACTCTGCCGGGTAGTGCGCTTTCAGCCATAACGTTTGATATGACACCAAAGCATAGGCCGCAGAGTGCGATTTGTTAAATCCGTAACCAGCGAATTTCTCCACAAGATCGAAGATTTTCATCGCCAGTTCAGCGTTGATCCCGTTCTTTTCCGCACCTTCAGCAAATACAGAACGCTGCTTGGCCATCTCTTCTGGCTTTTTCTTACCCATCGCACGACGCAGCATATCTGCACCGCCGAGGGTATAGCCAGAAAGCACCTGGGCAATCTGCATGACCTGTTCCTGATACAGGATAATGCCGTAAGTCGGCTCCAGTACCGGTTTCAGGCTTTCATGCTGCCACTGCACGTCTGGATAGGAAATCTCTTCGCGACCATGTTTACGGTCGATAAAGTTATCCACCATCCCTGATTGCAACGGGCCGGGGCGGAACAGCGCCACCAGTGCGATCATATCTTCGAAGCAGTCAGGTTGCAGACGCTTGATCAGGTCTTTCATGCCGCGCGATTCAAGCTGGAATACCGCGGTGGTTTCCGAGCGTTGCAGCATGTCAAAACTTTTCTTGTCATCCAGCGGGATCGCGGCGATATCCAGCGGCGGCTCACCATTCTTCTCCCGCCGCTTATTGATCATCTCCAGCGCCCAGTTGATGATGGTGAGCGTACGCAGGCCAAGGAAGTCAAATTTCACCAACCCGGCGTATTCAACGTCGCTTTTATCAAACTGGGTGACCGGATGTTTACCCTCTTCATCGCAATAAAGCGGCGCAAAATCGGTAATTTTGGTCGGTGCGATAACCACCCCACCAGCATGTTTACCGGCGTTACGGGTAACCCCTTCCAGTTTGCGCGCCATGTCG
This sequence comes from Escherichia albertii NBRC 107761 = DSM 17582, assembly GCF_000759775.1. Classification (GTDB taxonomy): domain Bacteria; phylum Pseudomonadota; class Gammaproteobacteria; order Enterobacterales; family Enterobacteriaceae; genus Escherichia; species Escherichia albertii. The sequence continues at coordinate 35,671 of NZ_BBMY01000021.1, read as the reverse complement.
ATCAGCGCCTTAACTTCTTCATCCGCTTCATAGATTTCCGGCAGCTGCGGCTCTGCTTCAAACGCTTTCGCCAGCGTCATCCCCGGATCGGGCGGGATCAGTTTCGAGATACGATCAACAAAGCCGTACGGATGCCCCAGCACGCGGCCTACGTCGCGGATCACCGCTTTTGCCGCCATCGTACCGAAGGTGATAATCTGCGATACCGCATCGCGACCGTACATGTCCGCCACGTGTTCGATAACCTGGTCGCGTTTCTCCATACAGAAGTCAACGTCAAAGTCAGGCATGGAGACACGTTCCGGGTTAAGGAAACGTTCGAACAGCAGGTCAAACTCCAGCGGATCGAGGTCGGTAATTTTTAGCGCGTAGGCCACCAGTGACCCCGCACCTGAACCACGGCCCGGTCCTACCGGTACGCCGTTATCCTTCGACCACTGGATAAATTCCATTACGATAAGGAAGTAGCCGGGGAACCCCATCTGGTTGATAACCTGGAGTTCAGTATCCAGACGTACGTCATATTCCGGGCGCCGCTTAAGACGTTCTTCCTCGTCAGGGAATAAAAATGCCAGACGCTCTTCCAGCCCTTCTTTTGCACGTTTGATCAAATAATCTTCGGTGCTCATGTCCCCGGTCGGGAACTGCGGCAGGAAGTATTCACCAAGACGCACGGTCACGTTACAACGTTTGGCAATCTCAACGGTGTTGGCAAGGGCTTCGGGGATGTCGGCAAACAGCTCGCACATCTCCTCTTCGCTGCGCATATATTGCTGCGGCGAATAGTTACGCGGGCGTTTGGGATCGTCGAGAGTAAATCCATCATGAATGGCGACGCGGATTTCGTGTGCGTCAAAGTCGCTACTGTCGATAAAACGCACGTCGTTGGTCGCCACGACAGGCAAACCGCGCGCTTCCGCCAGTTCCACCGCCGCGTGCAGATAGCTTTCTTCGTCCGGCCTGCCAGTGCGAATCAGTTCGAGAAAATAACGATCCGGGAAATGTTCTTCATAAAAGGCGACACACTCATCTACCAGCGCACTGTTGCCACGCAAAAGGCTGCGACCAACGTCGCCCATGCGTCCACCGGAAAGAAGGATCAGTCCTTCGTTTAATTCGATAAGCCAGTCGCGATCGATGATTGGCCCGGCAGCACCATACCCGCGCTGATACGCTTTTGAGATCAGCAATGTCAGATTCTGATAGCCGGTATTGTTCGCAGCCAGCACTGTCAGGTGGGTTAACTCATCACCCAGCGGTTCGCTCTGGACGTTAAAATCCGCCCCGACGATGGGTTTAATCCCTGCACCATGTCCCGCTCCGTAGAACTTCACCAGACCGCAAAGGTTGGTGAAATCGGTGATCGCCAGTGCAGGCATACCCAACGCCGCCGCCTTTTTTACCAGCGGCGCGGTTTTGGCCAGGCCATCGATCATCGAGTAGTCGCTGTGCACCCGCAGGTGTACGAAACGTGGTTCAGACATCTTCAGATTCCGGTTTACTTAATCTCGACACAAGAATCAGGACGCAAGTCCCAGTGCGCGTTTGACAGGCCCAAAACTGCGCCGATGATGCTCAGTCGCACCGTATTCAGCCAGTTTTTCCAGATGAAAAGCCGTTGGATACCCTTTATGCTGGGCAAAACCATATTGCGGATATACGGTGTCCAGCGCTGCCATTTCAGCGTCACGCGTTACTTTCGCCAGAATAGACGCGGCGCTGATTTCCGGCACGCGGCTATCGCCTTTAACTACTGCCATCGACGGCACAGGCAATTTCGGACAGCGATTCCCATCAATCAATACATATTCCGGCGCAATATGTAGCCCAGCGACGGCACGCTGCATCGCCAGCATGGTCGCGTGTAAAATATTCAGCTCGTCGATTTCATGAGGCTCTGCGCGGCCCAGACTCCAGCTTAGCGCTTTTTCTTTGATCTCTTCGTACAGCGCCAGACGGCGTTTTTCGCTCAGCTTTTTGGAATCATTCAACCCGGCAATCGGACGCGCCGGATCGAGGATCACGGCAGCAGTAACAACCGCGCCAACCAACGGCCCACGCCCGACCTCATCCACACCCGCAACCAGGTTCGTGTGCGGATAAACAAATTCGATCATTGTGCTAACTCCAGAACGGCCTGTGCCGCCTGCTCATCGGCATTGCAGCGGATCTGCTGATGCAGTTCGCGGAAGGTGTCGTGCATCGTGTGACTGGTTTTACCATTTGCCAACAGCGGCAACAGCGCCGCAGCCAGTTTTTGCGGCTCACACTCTTCCTGCAATAACTCTTTGACTAACTCTCTTCCCGCCAGCAAGTTAGGCAGCGAGACATAATCCGTTTTTACCAATCGCTTTGCCAGCCAGAAGGTGAAAGGCTTCATACGATAGCCCACCACCATCGGGCATTTCGCCAGCATACACTCCAGTGCCGCCGTCCCCGATGCCAGCAGTGCCGCGTCGCTGGCGATCATCGCCTCACGGCCCATCCCATCCAGCAGATGAACCGAAAGATCCGGTGCGACTTCTGCTTTGATACGCTCAAATTGCTCGCGGCGTTTAGCATTTACCAGCGGCACCACGATCTCAAGATCAGGATACGTCTGGCGCAAAAGCTGAGCGGTTTTCAGAAAATCGGCGCTGAGCATCTCCACTTCCGCACCACGGCTGCCCGGTAACAACGCCAGACAGTGGACATCATGAGGGAGCCCCAACGCATCACGCGCGGCGTTTTTATCAGGATCTAACGGCATGGCATCAGCCATGGTGTGGCCGATAAAACGACACGGCACATTATATTTGTCATAAAACGCTTTTTCGAAAGGCAGAAAAGCAAGCACCAGATCGGTGGCTCTGCCTATTTTGAAAACGCGTTTCTGTCGCCACGCCCAAACGGACGGACTGACATAATGAATAGTTTTGATACCCTGCTTTTTGAGATTGCCTTCGAGGGTAATATTGAAGTCAGGCGCATCAATGCCGACAAAAACGTCTGGCTTCAGTTCGCCAAAACGCTTTGTCAGATCAGCACGAATATACAGCAAACGACGCAGGCGACCGAGCACTTCAACAATGCCCATCACCGCCAGCTCTTCCATTTCGTACCAGGCTTCGCAGCCCTCAGCCTGCATCCGCGGCCCGGCAACCCCCACAAAACGAGCGTTGGGCACACGTTCTTTCAGGGCACGGATTAAACCGGCGCCCAGAATATCGCCGGAGGTTTCTCCGGCGACCAGGGCAATCGTTAATGGACGCTGCTCAGCCATTAACGAATCAGACCGCGCGTTGAGCGAGCAAAGAAATCGGCAAAGGCTTTCACTTCCGGCCATGTTTCCGCCAGTTCAGCAATTTCCGGTTTCACTTCATCGAGCGTTTTACCGCTGCGATAAATCAGCTTGTACGCATTACGGATAGCGGTAATCGCCTCACGGCTAAATCCACGACGCTTTAACCCTTCGATGTTGACACCAAACGGCGTTGCGTGGTTACCCTGCGCAATAACATAAGGAGGGACGTCCTGTGCCACGCCGGAACAACCGCCAACCATCACGTGCGCACCAATGATGCAGAACTGATGGACTGCAGTCATACCGCCGATGATCGCAAAGTCGTCTACTGATACGTGCCCTGCCAGCGTTGCATTGTTGGCGAGGATGCAGCGGTTACCTACCGTACAATCGTGCGCGATATGCGCATTGATCATCAGTAAGTTGTCGCTGCCCACCTTCGTCAATCCACCGCCCTGGATTGTACCACGATGAATGGTGACGCTTTCGCGAATGCGGTTACGATCGCCGATTTCCACACGGGTCGGTTCGCCAGCATATTTCAGATCCTGGTTAACTTCGCCGATGGAGGCGAACTGATAAATCTCATTGTCGCGGCCAATTTTAGTATGACCATTCACGACAACATGAGATTTCAGTACGGTACCCTCACCAATTTCGACATGGGGTCCAACGATACAAAAAGGACCAATGTGGACGTTGGCGCCAATCGTCGCACCCTCTTCCACAATGGCGGTTGGATGCACAAAGGCGGAGTTATCAATCACGTATCAGGCCTCCCGGCTACGAGCACACATCATCGTTGCTTCGCAAACTACTTTACCGTCGACCAGAGCAACCCCTTTAAAACGGGTCAGGCCGCGGCGCGTTTTTTCGAAAGTGACTTCCATGATCATTTGATCGCCAGGCACGACCGGGCGCTTGAAACGCGCTTCGTCAATACCGGCGAAGTAGTACAGCTCGCCCGGTTCCAGTTTTCCTACGCTTTTAAACGCCAGAATACCCGTTGCCTGTGCCATAGCTTCCAGAATCAGCACGCCCGGGAAAATCGGTTTCCCAGGGAAATGGCCCTGGAAGAATGGCTCATTGACAGAGACATTTTTTACCGCGCGCAGAAAACGACCTTCTTCAAAATCCAGCACACGATCTACCAGTAAGAACGGAAAACGGTGCGGTAGAAGTTCTAAAATCTCTTCAATCTGCAGAGTATGAGTGTTAGTAGTCAAGATACTCTTCCTGTCAAAATATAAGAAACGACAATAATAACACGGCCTGCCACAATCGTAAGAATGAGACAGGCCGTAAAGCTTGGCGAACAAAAGATGGAACGTTAGTCTTGCTGATTAACTTTGCGCTCAAGCGCTTTCAGACGCTTGCTCATGTCATCAATGTTCATCACCAGTGCAGCGGTTTTGCGCCAGACTTTGTTGGGTTGCAGCGGAATGCCTGAGGAATAGACGCCAGGTTCTGTGATGGGACGCATCACCATACCCATGCCCGTAACCGTTACCTTATCGCATATTTCCATATGCCCGTTGATTACGCTGGCACCGCCAATCATGCAGTAACGACCAATTTTCAGGCTGCCCGCCATAATGACGCCACCGGCAACCGCCGTATTGTCGCCAATCACGACGTTATGTGCAATCTGACACTGGTTATCAATGATCACGCCATTGCCGATCACCGTGTCATCCAACGCGCCACGATCGATAGTGGTACATGCGCCGATCTCCACGCGATCGCCAATAATTACGCGACCAATTTGTGGGATCTTCACCCAGTTGCCACGATCGTTGGCATAACCAAAACCGTCCGCGCCTATCACAGTTCCTGACTGGATCAGGCAATTTTGGCCGATCTGGACTTCATGGTAAATGGTGACGTTTGCCCAAAGACGCGAGCCTGCGCCAATCTTACTGTTCTTACCAACGAAACAGCCAGCGCCGATAATCACGTTATCGCCTAACTCAACGCCGGACTCAATTACCGCGTTAGCGCCAATTGAGACATTGCTACCCAGCTTTGCCGTCGCGTCGATCACTGCACTGGGAGCGATGTTCTGCGCGGGCTGCGGCGTGGTATCTAAAATTTGCGCCATGCGCGCATAAGTCAGGTAGGGATTCTTCACTACCAGCGCGGCACTTTTCGCGAAAGGGAGATCGTCCTGGGTCATCACAACCGCAGACGCCTGGCACAAGCCTAAATGCTCACGGTATTTAGGATTAACCATGAACGTGATGTGACCTGTTTGTGCAGATTGCATGGACGCAACGCCGGTGATGACGATATCGCCATCACCGTGTAGTTCTGCATCCAACTGCTGCGCTAAATCAGCCAGTCGAATTGAAGGCATTACTTATTTAACCTGTTTCAGTACGTCGGCAGTGATGTCTTTTACATCGCTGCTGTTGTAAGCAACGGCGTTTGCATCAACAACCAGATCGATGCTCTGGCTGCTGGCAACGGATTTCACAGCAGTCTGGATACGAGTAACCAGTTTGCCGCGTTCTTCGTTGGAACGACGTGCGCGATCTTGCTCAAAGGCCTGTGCTTTCTGAGCAAAAGCCTGACGCTGAGCCATCACGTCTTTTTCCAGCTTAGTACGATCGCTGCCTGCTTTCATGGATTGCAGCTTTTTCATTTTAGCCTGTAGATCAGTTTCCATACGCTGTAGTTCGCTGGCACGGCCTTTGAACTCATTTTCCAGCGTGTTGGAAACTCCGGTTTTCTGTGCTACCTGCTGGAACAGGCTGCCCATATTGACGATTGCAATTTTGTCAGCCGCCTGAGCAGAAGTTGCCAGTGCTAAACCGAGACCTGCAGCTAATAACCACTTTTTCACAATAAACTCCTTACCATCCCATTTGCACCGGAAGGTGCAGTTCTTTGCGTGGCCCGGCGATCTTACACAAGATCGCCTAAAGTCATCGCTACACTACCACTACATTCCTTTGTGGAGAACACTTACCAGGTTTTACCGATGTTAAACTGGAACTGTTCTGCCTTGTCTCCATCGTACTTTTTGAACGGCTGGGCGTAGGAGAACACCAACGGCCCCAATGGGGACATCCATTGTAACGCGACACCCGCAGACATACGGATATTGCCTGGATCACTATAGTCCGGATATCCAGAATATTGGCTGGAATCCCAGTTTGTATCCCAAACAGTCCCCATATCCCAGAAGAAGGAGGTACGGACCGAGTTGGCATACTTGTCGCTAATGAACGGCGTCGGGGTAATGAATTCGAGGCTGGCAACCGCCATGGCGTTACCCCCTACGGCATCATTAGATTTACACAGGTCTTTCGCTCCGTCCTGTGTCGCACATTCGTAGTCGTAGTCTGGATCATAGTTACTGGCCTGATGCGGGAAGTAGACCGCTTTTGGACCAATGGTGTTAGACTGGAAGCCACGCACGGTGCTGGAGCCACCGGCATAGAAGTTCTCATAGAACGGCATCTCTTTACCGCCTAAACCATCACCATAGCCCCAGCGAGTACGTCCCAGAACAACCCATTTGTGATCATCGTCGATCGGTACATAGGTCGCCGTATCTAACGTCACTTTGTAGTATTCGTTATCCGATCCAGGAATGGTTACTTTACCCGTCAGGTTGACGCGCGAACCATCGGTCGGGAAGTAACCACGGTCGAGCTTGTTATAGGTCCAACCATAGTTGAACGTAAAGTCGTCTGTTTTGAAGCTGTTATCTTGGTTAGCGGTGCTCGGATGTTCACCCATGGAGTAGAGATAACGCCACATCGCAACCTGCGGCTGCATATTGGACAAGGAGTTATGTACATAACCCAGACCCGCACGCAGGGAGTTATATTCGTTAATCGGGAAGCCCAGCGTTACATCTGTACCATAACTCTTGTTGGTATAGTCGGACAGGTCGGCGTCATCTGCCTGGAAGTCATTGTAGAAGAGACGACCGCCAAGGCTTACGCCATCTACAGTGAAGTATGGGTTAGTTACCGACAGTTCAGCATAGGTCTGGTAATCATTTTTAGTACCGTTGATACCTACAGCATAACCCGTACCTAACCAGTTATCCTGCTGCACGCCAGCCTGGAAACTCACGCCACTTTCTGTGCCGTAGCCAATACCAAAGTTGAAGCTACCGGTGTTACGTTCTTTCACTTTGTAGACCACGTCAACCTGGTCCGGGCTACCCGGAACACGCTGAGTGTCTGTATCAACAGTTTCAAAGAAGCCCAGACGATTCAGACGCTCTTTACCCTGATCGACCAGATCGCTACCCAACCAGGCACCTTCCATCTGGCGCATTTCACGGCGCAGAACAGCATCTTTGGACGTATCGTTGCCTTCAAAGCGGATCTTACGAACGTAGAAGCGGTTACCCGCATCAACATTCACATGTAATTTAACGGTTTTGTCAGCATCGTTAATTTCAGGCTGCGACTGTACACGTGGGTAGGCATAACCATAGCGACCAAGAAGCTTTTTAATATCATCTTCCATTTTGGTCACTTTGGTGCCGTTATACAGCTCACCCGGCTCGATCTTAGTTAGCTGCTCAATTTCCGCAGAGTGTCCGGCAAGGTTGCCGCTTACTTCAACGCCAGAGAGCTTGTATTGATCGCCTTCGGTGATGTTGACCGTGACGTAAATACCTTTTTTATCCGGGGTCAAACTGACCTGGGTAGAGTCGATGTTGAAACGTGCATAACCGCGATCCAGATAGTAACTACGCAGGGTCTCAAGGTCCCCCGCCAGTTTCTGTTTCTGGTATTTACGATCGCCTACCACGTTCCACCACGGCACTTCGTCACGCAACTGGAAATGAGAGATCAGTTCATCGGTAGTGAAAGCATGGTTACCAACGATATTGATTTGCTGGATTTCCGCTGACACACCTTCCTGGAACACCAGTTTAAGGTCAACACGGTTACGCGGCAGAGGAGTCACGACAGCCTTAACGCTGGCGCTATATTTACCGACGCTGTAGTAGAAGTCTTCCAGACCTTTTTCGATATCAGCAATGGTGGTGCGATCGAGAGATTCGCCCACACGCACGCCAGAAGCCTCGAGGTTTTGCTTCAGCATGTCATCTTTCACCGATTTGTTACCGGAGAAAGTGATGCTGGCAATGGTCGGGCGTTCTTTTACCTGAACCAGGAGGGTATCACCATCACGAAGGACACGAACATCCTCAAAGTTGCCGGTAGCAAACAGAGCGCGAATGGTATTACTGATATCTTCATCATTAACCGTGTCGCCTGTGCGCACCGGCATACTGAGGAGGGCCGCACCAACGGCGACACGCTGAAGGCCTTCGAAATGAATGTCTTTCACTACGAACCCTTCAGCACCGTATACGGTGGCGCTGCTAAACAGCAGCGACGCTATGAGCAACTTTTTCATCGCCATCGTTATTATGCGTTCTTCCTAACTAACTCTCATAACCGAGAGAAATCATTGAAAAGTGCAAGCCCCATTAACAGCACCAGCAAAATCGAGCCGATGCGATAACAAAAGTCTTGAACCCGCTCGGATACCGGTCCGCCCTTGATCTTTTCGATCGCAAGGAACAGCAGATGCCCCCCGTCAAGCACGGGCAACGGAAACAGGTTGATTATCCCTAAGTTCACGCTAATAAGCGCAAGAAACGGCAGGTAATAAACAACCCCGAGTTCCGCTGTCATCCCAGCCCCCTTGGCGATAGAGATCGGCCCACTGAGGTTGTTCAGCTTCACATCACCGGTGATCAATTTTCCCAGCATACTGACCGTCAGCTTCATCAGCTGCCACGTTTTATCCGTGGCTTCGACGACAGCGTTGAACGGCCCATACTGGCGTACAACTTTATACTCATCTGGCAAAGGAATGACTTTCGGTTCAATGCCGACAAAACCAATCGCCTTACCATTACCCGGTTTGCTCTCCGGGACTAATGTCAAAGACAAGGGACTTCCCTGCCTTTCGATATCCAATGTCAGAGGTTTGCCCGGGTTATCCCGGACAAGCATCACAAACGCCACCCATTGTGTTAATGGCTGACCATCGACTTTAACGATCCTGTCGCCTGCTTGCAAACCGGCCTTACTTGCCGCTGAGTTTGGCTGCACATTTTCCAGTACAGGTTCAATTTGCGGCCCACGAGGACGAATCCCTAGCGAAGATACCGGATCTTCTTTGTCTGGCTCAAACGCCCACTGACGTAAATCGAGCTTTACATCCCGCCGCTGGTCGCTGCCAAATGGCGCTACCGTGATAGTGGTACTTTCATCGCCAATTTTATCGACCAGTTGCAAACGCACGGCATCCCAATCAGGCGTTTCGATACCATCGATGGCTTTTAGTTCCGTACCAGGTGCAATTTGTGCTTCCGCAGCTATCGAGTTGGGCGATATTTCGCCAACTACCGGACGAACGCCGGGCACGCCAAGGATAAAAACCAACCAGTAGGCAAAGATAGCAAAAATGAAGTTTGCAACCGGACCTGCGGCAATAATCGCCGCACGTTGACCGACAGATTTATTATTGAAAGCCTGGTGGCGAAACTCTGGAGCGACCGGTTCTGCCCGCTCATCCAGCATTTTGACATAACCGCCCAAAGGGATCAGGGCGATGACATACTCGGTACCAAGTTTGTCAGTACGGCGCCAGAGCGCCTTACCAAAACCTATTGAGAAACGCTCAACGCGAACACCACAACGCCGGGCAACCCAGAAATGACCAAATTCATGCACGGTGATAAGTACACCCAGCGCAACAATGAACGAAGCCAAATCCCAGAGAAAACTCAGCATAATACCTTCCGTTAAAGCGTCTTGAATACCAACAACAACAGGCAAGCAAAGACCGGCACCGCAGCCGTCAGGCTATCAATACGATCTAAAATACCGCCGTGTCCTGGAATTAAATGACCGCTGTCCTTGATTCCTGCTTCACGCTTAAACATGCTCTCGGTCAAATCACCGAGCACAGAGGCTAACGCTGCGACAATGGAGCAAATGAGCAAGGTGACAGGCGCAACATCGAGATTCGCCCACATCCCATAACCCCATGAGATGACTGCTGCGGTAGCAAGTCCACCGATAAAGCCCTGCCAGGTTTTGCCCGGAGAAACCTTCGGCGCCAGCTTATGTTTGCCAAATAATTTGCCAAACATATATGCCCCGGAATCAGCCCCCCAAACCAGGATCATGACATAGAGCAACCATATCGCGCCACTGTAATGATTTTCGTCATAGTGCCAGGCCCGTAATGCCAGCATGCCCCAAAAGAAGGGAACAATGGTTAATATGCCAAAGATAATGCGCAACGTTCTGGAGTTACGCCAGATCGCCGCGGAACCGGGATAGAATAACACCAACAGTAATGCGACACCCCACCAGCCAAGCGATGCCCAAAGCGAGGCTTCAACCAGCAGTTGATGAATATTTCGGTGATATTCCGGCAACAGAAAAAGCATCAGCGCTAGTAATAAACCGCACAACAACGCCAGCCAAACTCGCTGCGAGCGAGTGGTAAAACCGCTAAGCTGTCCCCATTCCCATGCCGCCAACATACTGACAACCAACGTAACAATGGCGAACCCCACCGGCGGCAACAGAAACAACGCCGCGATGACAACGGGTATTAAAACAAAAGCAGAAATCAGGCGATACTTCAGCAAAAGCGACCCCCATCAGGCTGTTTCATCACCGGGCTCGGTGCCGCCGAAACGACGCTCTCGATTAGCAAAGGCATTTAGCGCCCCTTCAAAGTCTTGTTCATCGAAATCGGGCCAGAGAACATCCGTAAAGTAAAGTTCGGCATAGGCAATTTGCCAAAGCAAAAAGTTACTAATGCGATGTTCTCCCCCAGTCCTAATTACTAAATCTACAGGGGCCAGTTCATGCATACAGACATGCTGGTTGAGCATATCTTCATCTATCTGAGCCGGTTGCAGGTTTCCTTGCTGCACCTTTTCAGCCAGTTGCCTGACTCCCTGGACGATATCCCAGCGTCCACCGTAGTTCGCTGCAATATTCAGCGTCAGGCCCGTATTCCCGGCAGTTAACGCTTCAGATTTACGAATACGTTCTTGCAAACGCGAGTTAAAACGACTGGTATCGCCAATAATACGCAGACGCACGTTATGTCGGTGCAGGCTTTTTACTTCGCTATCGAGCGCCCACACAAACAGTTCCATTAACGCACTGACTTCCTGCGCTGGTCGGTTCCAGTTTTCACTACTAAAGGCATACAGCGTTAGCGCCTCAATACCGTTGTTGGCCGCAAAAGAGACAGCCCGGCGGACGGATTTTGCCCCGGCCTTATGCCCAAAGGCACGAATCTTCCCTTGCTTTTTTGCCCAGCGACCATTGCCATCCATAATGATCGCAACATGACGACAGCCATGAGCTGGCATTTTTTCGCTAAGTGGTTGAGTAGCAGACAACATCACGCGTTTCTTATTCCCTGACAGGGTTTACGGTACTCAGGAATACTGAAGCCTATACAAAAAAAAGCCGTGTCAAACCACGGCATATCTGATCTTATAAAGCCGACTAATTAGGATCAGATGGCGCAGACTATATCACTGAAGCCCTACGCTAACAAATAGCACGACTCTCTGTAGCCGGATTATCCTCAGCTTGCGAGACGCATCACCTCTTTTCTGGCGACATCACGCGCACTGGCATCGACAGACAACACATCTTCCACACATTGCGGTTCGCGCAGATCCATTTTTTCCAGAACGGATAAATTCAACGCAGCGATATCCGTAAAGCGGATTTGTTGCGCAAGAAATGCTGCAACGGTGATTTCGTTTGCGGCATTTAATGCGGTGGTCGCTGCCTGGCCTTGTTCGAACGCTTCCATAGCCAGTTTCAGGCACGGATAACGCTCATAATCCGGTGCGGCAAATGTCAATGCGCTCAGCTTGCAAAAATCGAGCGGCTTCACGCCAGAATTCACACGATTCGGCCATGCCATGGTGTGGGCAATTGGCGTGCGCATGTCAGGTTCTCCCAGTTGCGCCAGAACACTGCCATCCTGATAACGCACCATAGAGTGAATCACTGACTGCGGGTGAAGCAGCACTTCCATCTGGCTGGCGCTGGCGTTAAACAACCAACGCGCTTCAATGTACTCGAGACCTTTGTTCATCATGGTCGCCGAATCGACGGAGATTTTACGTCCCATCGACCAGTTTGGATGACGGCAGGCTTGATCGGGCGTCATTGTTGCCAGTTCGCACAATGGCGTCTCACGGAAAGGGCCACCAGACCCGGTAAGTAAAATGGACACCACCCCATTTTGCGCAAGGTCAGCGTATCCCAGATTATGCTGGATAGGTTGCGGTAAACTCTGAAAAATAGCGTTATGTTCGCTATCGACAGGCAAAAGTTGAGCTTTACATTGTTTTACCGCGTCCATAAACAGACGTCCGCAGGTAACCAATGACTCCTTGTTTGCCAGCAAAATAGTTTTACCCGCGCGGATGGCTGCAAGTGTAGGAAGTAATCCCGCTGCGCCAACAATCGCCGCCATCACTTGATCAACATCCTCAAGCGCCGCCATATCGCAGGCTGCTTGCTGGCCGCTTAAGACTTCAGTGCGGCTACCGTGTTGTCGGAGCGTCGTTTTGAGAAGATTTGCACTCGCCTCATCATCCATTACGGCATAGCGCGGAGAGAATTCCAGGCACTGTTCTACCATACGAGTGACATTTTTGCCTGCCACCAGCGCAACTACGCGGAAGTGTTCGGGATTATGGCGCACCACGTCCAGCGTGCTGCAACCAATCGAGCCGGTTGAGCCCAGAATGGTGAGTTGCTTCATGAAACATCCAACGTTGAGACAGAATAAAAAGCAAAACGCCGCCAGCCGATCCGCAAGGATCTACTGAGCGGCGTTTTTGTCGTGTAAGAAATCAGAACTGCATCAGTTCTGCTTCTTTGTCTGCCAGCGCCGCTTCAATTTTCTTGATTGCAGCATCAGTCAGTTTCTGTACATCATCCTGAGAACGGCGATCGTCATCTTCGCTGATCTCTTTTTCTTTCAACAGTGCTTTCACTTTGTCGTTCGCGTCACGGCGCACGTTACGGACTGCAACACGCGCTTGTTCTGCTTCACCACGAACGATTTTGGTCAGATCTTTACGACGTTCTTCCGTCAGCGGCGGCAGCGGAACACGAATGTCGCTACCCGCAGAGTTCGGGTTCAGGCCGAGATCGGACGCCATAATCGCTTTTTCAACGGCCGCAGACATTGAACGATCAAACACGTTGATTTTCAGAGTACGGGAATCTTCTACCGTTACGCTTGCCAGCTGACGCAGCGGCGTCGGCGTGCCGTAATATTCCACGACAATGCCATCCAGCAGGCTGGGAGAAGCACGACCCGTGCGTATTTTGCTGATTTGGGTTTTGAACGCTTCTACGCATTTGTCCATGCGTACTTCAGCATCTTTTCTGATATCGCTAATCACGTTACGAATCCTTGAAAACTTGTCTCAGTCAGACCAGACAGTCACACACAGTGGAAGTGTGCTAAGTATAGCCCTGATTAAACATATTACGGGTAATCGTCTGGATTATTAGGCTATTTTATTTGCCATTTTGGCCCCAGGCTGTGCTCGCACCAAACGCTTAAGAATGTTGAACGCCCTTCAGGGCGACCCGAAGAACGCATAATCCTCACGTACTTTTGTTTGCTGCGCGCTGGCCGTGACCAAACTGCCTGCAACAATAACACCTTATAATCAGACTTACGCCCCGCGATACTTACGCGGAATCTTACCCTTATTTATCCATCACGGGAATTATTCCGTGATTAAAGTCCCTTCTTTTTCACCCATTACCACACGGCGCAGCGCACCCGGTTTATTCATGTTGAAAACACGAATCGGCAATTTGTGGTCACGAGCCAGCGTAAAGGCAGCCAGGTCCATCACTTTCAGCTCTTTTTCCAGCACTTCGCTGTAGGTCAACTGCTCGTACATAGTTGCAGTTGGATCTTTCGCCGGGTCAGCGGTAAACACGCCATCAACTTTGGTCGCTTTCAGTACCACGTCGGCTTCAATTTCAATACCACGCAGACAAGCAGCAGAGTCGGTGGTAAAGAATGGGTTGCCCGTACCGGCGGAGAGAATCACCACACGGTTGTTACGCAACAGGCTGATGGCTTCTGCCCAGCTATAGCTGTCGCACACGCCATTCAATGGAATAGCAGACATCAGACGAGCGTTCACATAGGCGCGGTGCAGCGCATCACGCATTGCCAGACCGTTCATAACAGTAGCCAGCATGCCCATGTGGTCGCCCACAACGCGGTTCATACCCGCTTTCGCCAGACCAGCGCCACGGAACAGGTTACCCCCACCAATCACCACACCAACCTGAACACCCAGTTCAACCAGTTCTTTGATTTCCTGAGCCATGCGATCCAGTATGCTTGCATCAATACCGAAGCCTTCCGTGCCCTGCAGAGCTTCGCCACTCAACTTAAGCAGAATGCGTTTATAGACGGGTTTTGCATTGGTAGCCATGTTTCTTTCCTGAGACTGTCAACGATTGAAATGAATTAATACCGACGACATCGTATGTCGCTTTTCAGCGCCCCCCCATAAGGGTTAGCTGAATTTACAAGATGGGCGCAAAAAGAAGCCGCCCTCAGGCGGCTCCTTTTCGATAATTAAGACTGCTTGGACATCGCAGCAACTTCTGCTGCAAAGTCAGTCTCAACTTTCTCGATGCCTTCACCCACTTCGAAGCGGATGAAACCAGTCACTTCAGCGTTATGCTCTTTCAGCAGCTGACCAACAGTTTTTGCCGGTTCCATAACGAACGGCTGACCGGTCAGAGAAACTTCGCCGGTGAATTTCTTCATGCGGCCTTCAACCATTTTCTCTGCGATTTCTTTCGGCTTACCAGACTGCATCGCGATGTCCAGCTGAACCTGGTATTCTTTCTCTACCACTTCAGCGGATACGTCTTCCGGCTTGATGAATTCTGGCTTGCTGGCAGCAACGTGCATAGCGATGTGTTTAACCAGCTCTTCGTCAGCGCCTTTAGCAGCAACCAGAACGCCGATACGCGCACCGTGCTGATAAGAACCCAGAACATCGCCTTCCAGTGCAGCAACACGACGAATGTTGATGTTTTCACCGATTTTCGCAACCAGTGCAACACGCTCTTCTTCGAACTGAGCTTTCAGAACTTCAACGTCAGTGATTTTGCCAGCAACAGCTGCATCCAGAACTTTGTCTGCGAACGCCTGGAAACCAGCGTCTTTTGCTACGAAGTCAGTCTGGCAGTTCACTTCCAGAATGATGCCGTAGTTGCCGTCGATTTTGGTTTTGATCACGCCGTCAGCAGCAACGTTGCCTGCTTTTTTCGCTGCTTTAATAGCACCGGACTTACGCATGTTTTCGATTGCCAGCTCGATGTCGCCGTTAGCTTCAGTCAGTGCTTTTTTGCAATCCATCATGCCTGCGCCAGTACGCTCACGCAGCTCTTTTACCAGGGATGCGGTAATTTCAGCCATTCTAAAATCCTCGGAGATGTGATCTGCCCGGCATTAAACCGCACAGATATAAAAGTGAAAAAGGGGGCCATATGCAGGCCCCCTAACCAAACGTGTACTACCTGGTCTATAAGGGCTCTCCCCCTTCATCTTTCGCGCCGCAGATGCGTTGTCTTCGCTCGCTCATCCCGCTCACTTACTGATGTAAGCTCCCGGGAATTCTCGAGCTTGCCGCCTTTCTGCAACTCGAACTATTTTGGGGGAGTTATCAAGCCTTATTACTCAGCTTCTACGAAGCTTTCTTCCGCCTGAGAAGCCAGATCCTGAGAACGGCCTTCACGTACGGTTGCAGCAACAGCGCCCAGGTACAGGGTCACAGCACGGATTGCGTCGTCGTTACCCGGGATAACGAAGTCAACACCGTCCGGATCAGAGTTGGTATCAACGATAGCAAATACCGGAATACCCAGGTTGTTTGCTTCTTTGATAGCAATGTGTTCGTGGTCAGCATCGATTACAAACAGAGCGTCCGGCAGACCGCCCATGTCTTTGATACCGCCCAGGCTGTTTTCCAGTTTCTCCAGCTCACGAGTGCGCATCAGCGCTTCTTTCTTGGTCAGCTTGTCGAAAGTACCGTCCTGAGACTGAGTTTCCAGGTCTTTCAGACGTTTGATGGACTGACGAACGGTTTTCCAGTTAGTCAGCATACCGCCCAGCCAGCGATGGTTCACGAAGAACTGGTCGCAGCTCAGAGCAGCGTCTTTCACCGCTTCGCTTGCAGCGCGTTTAGTACCAACGAAAAGGATTTTACCTTTGCGAGAAGCAATCTTGTTCAGTTCAGCCAGAGCTTCGTTGAACATCGGTACAGTTTTCTCAAGGTTGATGATGTGAACTTTGTTACGCGCACCGAAGATGAACGGCTTCATTTTCGGGTTCCAGTAACGAGTCTGGTGACCGAAGTGAACACCAGCCTTGAGCATGTCGCGCATGGAAACAGTTGCCATGATTAAAACCTCTATATAAAAGTTGGGGTTATGCCTCCACGTATCCCATATTACCGACCCCAAAGGGCACCCCGGAATATGTGCCGATACGTGTGTGTTGTTACACAAAGTGAGATTGTCGCTTCCGTCCAGTCTGTGTATACGAAATAGATCGGAAGTCCGGCGCGCTTTATACCACAAATACGCCGCGGACTCCAATAATTGTTGGCATGGTGTACAGCATCAGATGGTGAACTTTCTATTATAGAAAACGTTCAGTGGCACGTTTGGCGAAATTCAGAATGATTCTCAATTTGCCCGGGTGTGATACCATTGACGGCACTTACATATATATTGTCGGTATCACCGACGCTGATGGACAGAATTAATGGCTATCTCAATCAAGCCCCCTGAAGATATCGAAAAAATGCGCGTCGCTGGCCGACTGGCTGCCGAAGTGCTGGAGATGATCGAACCGTATGTTAAACCGGGCGTCAGCACCGGCGAGCTGGATCGCATCTGTAATGATTACATTGTTAATGAACAACACGCGGTTTCTGCCTGCCTCGGCTACCACGGTTATCCGAAATCCGTGTGCATCTCTATTAATGAAGTGGTATGCCACGGTATCCCGGACGACGCCAAACTGCTGAAAGATGGCGATATCGTTAACATCGACGTTACCGTAATCAAAGATGGTTTCCATGGCGACACCTCGAAAATGTTTATCGTCGGTAAGCCAACCATCATGGGCGAACGCCTGTGTCGCGTGACGCAAGAAAGCCTGTACCTGGCACTGCGAATGGTGAAACCAGGCATCAATCTGCGCGAAATCGGTGCGGCGATTCAGAAATTTGTCGAAGCTGAAGGTTTCTCCGTCGTTCGTGAATATTGCGGACACGGTATTGGTCGCGGCTTCCATGAAGAACCACAGGTTCTTCACTATGACTCCCGCGAAACCAACGTCGTACTGAAACCGGGGATGACCTTCACTATTGAGCCAATGGTCAACGCGGGTAAAAAAGAGATCCGCACCATGAAAGATGGCTGGACGGTAAAAACCAAAGATCGCAGCTTGTCTGCACAATACGAGCATACTATTGTGGTGACCGATAACGGCTGCGAAATTCTGACACTACGCAAGGATGACACCATCCCGGCGATAATCTCGCACAACGAATAAGAGGAAGCCGGCAAATGCCGGCTTTTTTAATGCGATAATTTAATCTTATGGGTGGCGCACGATGAATACCCTTCCAGAACAGCACGCAAACACCGCTCTCCCCACCCTTCCCGGCCAACCGCAGAATCCGTGTGTCTGGCCTCGTGACGAATTAACCGTTTGTGGGATAAAAGCCCGTATCGATACTTTTCAGCGTTGGCTGGGCGAGGCTTTTGACAGCGGTATCTCCGCAGAACAGTTAATTGAAGCGCGTACTGAATTTATCGACCAACTCCTGCAACGGTTGTGGATTGAAGCAGGTTTCAGTCAAATTGCCGATCTGGCGCTGGTCGCCGTCGGTGGCTATGGTCGTGGCGAGCTGCATCCGCTTTCAGACGTCGATTTGCTAATTTTGAGCCGTAAGAGACTCCCGGATGAGCAGGCGCAAAAAGTGGGCGAGCTGTTAACGCTGCTGTGGGATGTAAAGCTGGAAGTCGGTCATAGCGTGCGCACGCTTGAAGAGTGCATGCTGGAAGGGTTATCGGATTTAACCGTCGCCACGAACTTAATTGAATCTCGCTTATTAATTGGCGATGTCGCGTTATTCCTCGAACTGCAAAAACATATTTTCAGCGAAGGCTTCTGGCCGTCCGATAAGTTTTACGCGGCGAAAGTTGAAGAACAGAACCAGCGCCATCAGCGTTACCACGGCACCAGCTACAACCTTGAGCCAGACATCAAAAGCAGCCCCGGCGGCTTGCGCGATATCCACACTCTGCAATGGGTCGCTCGCCGTCATTTTGGCGCGACCTCGCTGGATGAGATGGTTGGATTTGGCTTCTTAACCTCAGCGGAACGGGCGGAATTAAACGAGTGTCTACATATCTTGTGGCGTATTCGCTTTGCCCTGCATCTGGTCGTCAGTCGTTACGATAATCGCCTGTTATTCGATCGCCAGCTTAGCGTCGCCCAGCGCCTGAATTACAGTGGTGAAGGCAACGAACCGGTCGAGCGGATGATGAAGGATTACTTCCGTGTTACGCGTCGCGTCAGCGAGCTCAACCAAATGCTGCTGCAACTGTTCGATGAAGCTATTCTCGCGCTCCCCGCTGACGAAAAACCCCGTCCGATTGACGATGAATTTCAGCTACGCGGTACACTTATCGACCTGCGCGATGAAACGCTGTTTATGCGCCAGCCGGAAGCCATCCTGCGAATGTTCTACACCATGGTGCGCAATAGCGCGATCACCGGTATTTACTCCACGACACTGCGCCAGTTACGCCATGCCCGTCGCCATCTGCAACAACCGCTTTGCCATATTCCAGAAGCGCGAAAACTGTTTTTAAGCATTCTTCGTCACCCCGGCGCGGTGCGTCGCGGGCTGTTGCCGATGCATCGTCACAGCGTATTAGGCGCTTATATGCCGCAATGGTCGCATATTGTCGGGCAAATGCAGTTTGACCTGTTTCACGCGTACACGGTGGATGAACATACTGTTCGCGTGATGTTGAAACTGGAGACTTTTGCCAGTGAAGAAACGCGCCAGCGCCATCCGTTGTGTGTGGATGTCTGGCCACGCCTGCCGTCGCCGGAGCTGATTTTCATTGCCGCATTGTTTCACGATATCGCCAAAGGGCGCGGCGGCGACCATTCCATTCTCGGGGCGCAAGATGTAGTGAATTTTGCCGAACTGCACGGTCTGAACTCACGTGAAACGCAACTGGTTGCCTGGCTGGTTCGCCAGCACTTGCTGATGTCCGTAACCGCCCAACGTCGCGATATCCAGGACCCGGAAGTGATTAAACAGTTCGCCAAAGAAATGCAAACGGAAAATCGTCTACGTTATCTGGTATGCCTGACGGTAGCCGATATATGCGCCACCAACGAAACATTGTGGAATAGCTGGAAACAGAGTCTGTTGCGCGAACTCTATTTCGCCACTGAAAAACAACTACGACGCGGAATGCAAAACACGCCGGATATGCGCGAACGGGTTCGCCATCACCAACTCCAGGCGCTGGCACTACTGCGCATGGATAACATCGACGAAGAGGCGCTGCACCAAATTTGGTCACGCTGTCGCGCTAACTATTTTGTCCGTCATAGCCCAAATCAACTGGCCTGGCACGCACGCCATTTATTACAGCATGATTTAAGCAAACCGCTGGTACTGCTTAGCCCGCAGGCTACGCGTGGAGGCACCGAGATTTTTATCTGGAGCCCGGACCGCCCCTATCTGTTTGCCGCCGTCTGTGCCGAATTAGACCGCCGCAATTTAAGCGTTCACGACGCGCAAATATTCACTACCCGTGACGGTATGGCGATGGATACCTTCATTGTTCTTGAGCCGGATGGCAGCCCGCTGTCCACCGATCGCCATGACGTTATTCGTTATGGACTTGAGCAGGTACTGACACAAAGCACCTGGCAACCACCGCAGCCGCGTCGCCAGCCCGCTAAATTACGTCACTTTACTGTAGAAACTGAAGTAACGTTTTTGCCGACGCATACCGAGCGAAAATCCTTCCTCGAATTGATTGCGCTTGATCAGCCAGGCTTACTGGCACAGGTGGGGAAAATTTTTGCCGATCTGGGAATTTCGCTTCATGGCGCCCGAATTACAACCATTGGCGAACGAGTAGAAGATTTATTCATAATTGCTACCGCTGACCGGCGTGCGCTTAATAACGAGTTGCAGCAGGAAGTGCATCAGCGGTTGACAGAGGCCCTCAATCCAAACGATAAAGGGTAATGTGTTTACTGATATGAAAAGAGTTTAACAATGCAGCAGTTACAGAACATTATTGAAACCGCTTTTGAACGCCGTGCCGAAATCACGCCAGCTAACGCAGACACCGTTACCCGCGAGGCGGTAAATCAGGTGATCGCCATGCTGGATTCCGGCGCACTGCGTGTTGCGGAAAAAATCGACGGTCAGTGGGTGACGCATCAGTGGTTGAAAAAAGCGGTGCTGCTCTCTTTCCGTATAAATGATAATCAGATGGTCGAGGGAGCAGAAAGCCGCTACTTCGATAAAGTGCCGATGAAATTCGCTAACTACGACGAAGCGCGTTTCCAGAAAGAAGGTTTCCGCGTAGTACCGCCAGCGGCAGTGCGTCAGGGGGCATTTATCGCCCGTAACACCGTACTGATGCCGTCTTACGTGAACATTGGCGCTTACGTTGATGAAGGCACCATGGTTGATACCTGGGCCACCGTCGGTTCCTGTGCGCAAATCGGTAAAAACGTTCATCTCTCTGGCGGCGTTGGCATTGGTGGCGTACTGGAGCCGCTGCAGGCTAACCCAACCATCATTGAAGATAACTGTTTCATCGGCGCGCGCTCTGAAGTCGTTGAAGGCGTGATCGTCGAAGAAGGCTCCGTCATTTCCATGGGCGTATATATCGGTCAAAGCACCCGTATTTACGACCGTGAAACTGGCGAAATCCATTACGGCCGCGTTCCAGCGGGTTCTGTGGTTGTTTCAGGCAACCTACCGTCGAAAGATGGTAAATACAGCCTCTATTGTGCGGTTATCGTTAAGAAAGTTGACGCGAAAACCCGCGGCAAAGTCGGCATCAACGAACTGCTGCGCACCATCGACTAAAAAGATAAACACGGGCAGCACGACGCTGCCCGATTTTTTTACAGGGACAGATAATGATTTCACGCCGACGTTTGTTGCAGGTTGCCGCCGCGACGTTAGCAGCGGGATCTGGTTTCGGTTATATACATTACATGGAACCAGGCTGGCTTGAATTAACCCATCACCGCATCGCCTTTTTTAAAGACAAATCTCAGTCTTTTAAAATTCTTTTTCTTGCCGACCTCCATTATTCCCGCTTTGTTCCGCTGACCTTAATTTCAGAAGCCATTAACCTTGGCATAGCACAAAAGCCTGACTTGATTTTGCTGGGCGGCGATTACGTATTATTTGATATGCCGCTGAATTTTCCAGCGTTCAGTGACGTACTCTCGCCATTAGCCAAGCGTGCACCCACGTTCGCTATTTATGGCAACCACGATCACCCCGTGGGAACGGAGAAAAATCGCGTAATTGGCGAGGCGTTAAAATCAGCGGGGATCACGGTGTTATTTAACGAAGCTACGCTAATCTCCGCTCAGAAGCAGCAATTTGAACTGGTTGGCACTGGTGATTTATGGGCCGGACAATGCAAACCGCCTCCCACCAGCGAAGCTGGTCTGTCACGACTGGTGCTGGCGCATAATCCAGATAGCAAAGAAGTCATGCGTGATGAAGCGTGGGATCTGATGCTCTGCGGTCATACTCACGGCGGTCAAATATACATACCGTTGGTTGGCGAACCTTTTGCGCCCGTAGAAGATAAACGCTACACCGCTGGTTTAAACGCCTTTGGTGAGCGACAAATTTACACGACTCGGGGTGTCGGAAGTTTGTATGGCTTGCGTCTGAATTGCCGCCCGGAAGTAACAATACTGGAGCTGGTGTAGAAAGCGAATTCTCTTATCAGAATAAAGCAGGTAATTTTTTAATTTTTACGCCATGATAGAAGTCTGGAAAAAGGCTTTCTGCGATCGCCGTCGAGCCGGTCGGGCCAGGACAAATGCTAAGATAAGCACAATTTACTGACTCATTTTGAGGTAACGCTATGTACGACAATCTGAAAAGTCTGGGTATTACCAATCCTGAAGAAATTGATCGTTACAGCCTCCGGCAGGAAGCCAACAACGATATTCTGAAAATCTATTTCCAGAAAGACAAAGGCGAGTTTTTCGCTAAGAGCGTGAAGTTTAAATATCCGCGCCAGCGCAAAACGGTGGTCGCCGATGGCGTGGGTCAGGGTTATAAGGAGGTTCAGGAGATCAGCCCGAATCTGCGATATATCATTGATGAGCTTGATCAAATCTGCCAGCGCGACCGAAGCGAAGTTGATCTAAAACGTAAAATCCTCGACGATTTACGCCATCTTGAATCGGTAGTAACCAATAAGATCAGCGAGATTGAAGCCGATCTGGAAAAACTGACGCGTAAATGATGTCATTCCAGGAGCCGGGTAACATATCACCCGGCTTAAATTCTGTCATGGACCTACTGCTCTTCATCCAGTTGTAACGCCACATACAGCAACAGTCTGTCATCAAAATTGTCCAAATCCAGCCTGGTCAGTTCCGAGATACGATTAAGTCGATATTCCAGGGTATTACGATGGATAAACAGCGCCTTTGAGGTTGCCGACGGTTGCACATTATGACGAAACCATGCTGCCAATGTCCGCCGCAACAAGCCGTTATTATCCATTGCTTTTAGCCGGGCCAGAGGGCGAGCCAATTCATTGGCCTGCCAGTCGCCACGCAAACTATCGAGCAACACTGGTAACATCAGATCCTGATAAAAATAGCAGCGGTTTTCCGGCATCCGGTGTTTGCCCACCATCATCGTTGTTTTCGCCGTACGATAAGAGCGTGCAATACTGCCTGCACCGGTAAAATAATTGCCCAGTGACACGCGAAAACGCAGCGGGCCATACTCTTTCATGCGGATGATAAGTTGTTCTACTCGTTTACGATGCTCCTCCGCATCCCAGCGACCAAACTGATTCAACGCCGGTTTCAGCACCACTATTTCAGTCAGCGAGACTATCGCCACCAGATTATTGCGTTCCGGTGTGGTTAACGCATTTTGCAACTGCTGTAACTCCGCCATTGCGCTGTCCACGTCGAGCTGACCGCTATCGACCTCGACAATCGCCACCACGCGCGGTTGGTTAAGATCAATACCCAGGCGCTGCGACCATTCAGTTAACGCTGGCGTATTCTCTTCAGCCTGAATCAGATGCATCACCAACTCTTCACGCAAACGGCTATCCTGTGCGAGAAGGTGCATCAGTCGCGACTGCTCCAGCATCATTTCCGCTGTCATACAGACCAGCTCGCCATACTTGCGCCAATGCTCCGGTTCGCCAGTCAGTCCGATCACACCGACAATCTCGCCTTCCAACCGCAACGGCAGATTAATCCCCTGTCGCACACCATGAAGATGCCGCGCCACCGCATCGTCAATATCGACCACCCGCCCCTGAGAAAGGACCAACAAAGCCCCTTCGTGCAATTCACCAATACGCTCACGATCGCCGCTGCCGATAATGCGCCCACGTGCATCCATCACGTTAATATTGGTATCGATAATGCGCATGGTGCGCGCCACGATATCCTGCGCCATTTTGGTATCAAGATGCCAGCCAGCCATAAGCCCTCCGTTGTGCATGGCTTAGCATAAGGAAGTATGGAATGCGCGGCATTGTGCAAACGCCCAAAGGACGACGAAGATATATGGAGTTGTGGAGAAGTTCACAGATTATAAGGAGAACCCCTTCCCTGAACAGGAAGGGGTTGAAAGTGATTACTGCATTAACAGATAGATAGTGCTGTCGCCACGCTGAATATTCAGCGCCAGAACAGACGGTTTGCTGTCGAGAACTTTACGCAGTTCAGCGATGTTTTTTACTGCCTGCTGGTTCGCGCCAATAATCACATCACCTTTCTTCAGGCCGATCTGCGCAGCCGGAGTGCCCGTTTTCACGTTGTTCACCACCACGCCCTGATCTTTGCCTTTGTTGCTCATCTCAGCGCCTTCAATGCCGTTGAAGATGGTGCTGGAATCAACCTGATTCTGGCTGCTCTGCTGAAGTTCCAGGTTCACGTTAACCTGCTTCCCGTCGCGCAGTAAGCCCAGGGTCAGTTTGCTGCCTACCGGCATAGTGCCCACCTGAGCACGCAGTGCGGCAAAGCTGCTGATTGGCTTACCGTTCAGTGAGGTGATCACATCACCCGCTTTAATACCCGCTTTCGCGGCGGAAGAATTCGGCAGAACCTGGCTTACGAAAGCACCGCGCTGGGCGTCAACTTTCATCGCTTTCGCCAGATCGGAGTTCAGCTCAGTGCCCATAATACCCAATTCACCACGTTTCACCTGGCCGTATTCCACCATCTGCGAGGTCAGGTTTTTCACCATGTTGCTCGGGATAGCAAAACCGATACCGATGTTTCCGCCGTCCGGTGCGAGGATCGCGGTGTTGATACCAATCAGTTCGCCGTTCAGGTTAACCAGCGCACCACCGGAGTTACCCCGGTTGATAGCCGCATCCGTCTGGATGAAGTTTTCGTAGTTTTCTGCGTTCAGGCCGCTACGTCCCAGCGCAGAGACAATCCCGGAAGTTACTGTCTCGCCCAGGCCGAACGGGTTACCAATTGCTACAGTGTAATCACCGACACGCAGTGCATCAGAATCCGCCATCTTAATTGCGGTCAGGTTTTTCGGGTTCTGGATCTGGATCAGCGCGATATCAGAGCGCGGATCTTTGCCCACCATCTTCGCGTCGAACTTACGACCATCGCTAAGCTGAACTTTAATTACCGTCGCGTTATCAACAACATGGTTATTAGTAACGACATAGCCTTTATCGGCATCAATGATAACGCCAGAGCCCAGCGCCATAAATTTCTGTTGTTGACTCCCGCCATTACCGCCTTGACCGCCCTGGCAGAACGGAGAGCTCTGGAACGGAGAACCGTCCTGACAGAACGGGGAATCATCACCGAAGAACTGCTGGAAATTACGCGGCATACGCGGCGTATTCACGGTTGTGCTACCTTCTACGTTAATGCTGACCACCGAAGGCATCACCTTTTCGAGCATCGGTGCAAGGCTCGGCATTTGCTGGGCTGACGTTGCAGAAGATGTCTCCGCGGCTGTCGCAGAGAGCGGAGATAACGCCAAACCTAAACTCAGAGCAAGGGCACTCAATGCTAATGTGGTTTTTTTCATGTATTTCAGTCTCGATTAACAGATAACGCAAAATTGCTGTGTTCTTCAGATTCGTTTTATAGCGCGAAGTTCCGAACTAAAGTTTCTGCAAAAAGTAAAAATTTATTGTTCGTCTTTACAAAAGCCTGGTTATTGTTCTACCGCCATCAGACGTCGGTATTCATCCCACGCATAGAGGTCGGTCATACCGCTAATATAATCCTGTAGCAGACGACAACGGTAATAATATTCCCATAGCGGATACTCAGGAGAATCTGACGGTAATTTACTCATGGCCTCCACATAGGCCAGTCGATGGCGCGTTGAGAGCTTATGGAATAAACGCGATTCAATTGGAAAGCGTTTCACCCGTTCTTTTTCGACCAGTTCGCTAAAATCTGATAACGACATACTTAACAAAGGTCGATATATCTCTAATAAACCACTAATTACCCGGTAGCCTTGCAACTCAAGCTGCTCAACGTCTGGATGGCTAAACACATGTTTTACAGCGACATTTTTGTATAACTTCAGGAGATCGCTACATTCGCTGGCATCCTCCAGCAGTGCATGATTAAAGGTTCCGGCAAATATCTCTGGCAAATTATCGATAAATCGTTGCGCAGCATAGGGCACCAGTTTATTTAAGCTATTCACCCGTAAATACATAAAAAACTGATCTTCCGTGCTGTGGCTTAAGCTATTTGAACGTGATTTTTCCCAGGCATTTTCCACCACCTGCGCAAAGAGCGAACCTTTCTCATGCTGGCCCCACGCCTCATGCAAATGATGATAAAGCTGCTCGACGGTGAATATTCTTTTCTCTACCGCATCTTCAAGGTCGGCGACACAATAAGAGATGTCGTCAGCGGCTTCCATAATCCATGTTAATGGGAAACGACTGTAAAGCGCCAAATTAAGTTCTTTACGTAAACGAGTAATATAGCGTTCTTCAGAAAGGTAATAGCCCGGCTTTTTCATTAAATAGTTATGCGTCGCAGGTGTATCGCCACGCCACCACGCCGGGCGGGTATATTTTAAAATACCGCCAACCTGCGCCCAGGTGAGATTCATCCGCATCAGTGTATGCACCAGACGAATACCTTGCGCATTGCCTTCAAAATGACACAAATCCTGACGAATTTTTCGTCGCAGTTCGTTGAGAGGCTCTTCCCCTTCCCTCAATCTCAACGCGGCTACACTACAGCGATCGTCGGTCAACGGCTGGCTTTCGGCATCGCCAGGAAATAAACGCTGGCGAAACCAGTCATTAATAGCCGCTTCACCAAAATGACCGAACGGCGGATTGCCGATATCGTGCATCAAACATGACATCTCGACAATACTTTCAAAGGGGCCAGTCAGTTCATCCAGCCCATACGCCTCCAGCAATTTAAGCTCTTTCAGTCGGCTTAAAATCTCTTTGGCGATATAACGCCCCACCTGCTGTACTTCCATAGAGTGAGTAAGACGCGTGCGCACAGCAGCATTGCGCTCGAGCGGAAAAACCTGGGTCTTTTGTTGCAAACGACGAATTGCCGGGGAGTTGATAATACGTCCACGATCGCTTTCAAAGATTCGCAGAATTTCATGTTCCGTTTTAATACCTTGCGGCGAACGATAACGACGATGCCAGTTTATTTTTTTTCGGAAATCAATCTGTGCCATGTCCTCTCCCGCGTGAGAAATACGCTTCCCCTTAAGCGCATGGTAAACTATGCCTTCAAATCGGGCTTATCGCGAGTAAATCTATGAAAATCGGCATCATTGGTGCAATGGAAGAAGAAGTTACGCTACTGCGTGACAAAATCGAAAACCGTCAAACTCTCAGCCTGGGCGGTTGCGAAATCTACACCGGCCAACTGAATGGAACCGAGGTTGCATTACTTAAATCAGGCATTGGTAAAGTCGCTGCGGCACTGGGCGCGACTCTGCTACTGGTGCACTGCAAGCCAGATGTGATTATTAACACGGGCTCCGCTGGCGGTCTGGCGCCAACACTGAAAGTGGGCGATATCGTTGTCTCTGACGAAACACGTTACCACGATGCAGATGTTACGGCGTTTGGCTATGAATACGGTCAGTTACCTGGCTGTCTGGCTGGCTTCAAGGCCGATGATAAACTGATCGCGGCAGCCGAGTCGTGCATTGCCGACCTGAATCTTAACGCCGTGCGCGGTCTGATTGTCAGCGGCGACGCTTTCATCAACGGCTCCGTAGCGCTGGCGAAAATCCGCCACAACTTCCCACAGGCCATTGCGGTGGAGATGGAAGCAACAGCTATTGCCCACGTCTGCCACAATTTTAACGTGCCGTTTGTGGTGGTACGCGCCATCTCCGACGTAGCCGATCAGCAGTCTCATCTCAGCTTCGATGAGTTCCTGGCGGTTGCCGCTAAACAGTCCAGCCTGATGGTTGAGTCGCTGGTGCAGAAACTGGCTCATGGCTAAGTCACTGTTCAGGGCGCTGGTCGCCCTGTCTTTTCTCGTACCGCTGTGGCTCAACGCCGCGCCGCGCGTCATCACGCTTTCCCCCGCTAACACTGAACTGGCCTTTGCCGCCGGGATCACCCCGGTGGGAGTCAGTAGTTATTCCGACTATCCACCAGAAGCGCAGAAAATTGAGCAAGTTTCCACCTGGCAGGGGATGAATCTGGAACGCATCGTAGCGCTGAAACCCGATCTGGTGGTTGCCTGGCGCGGAGGTAATGCCGAACGGCAGGTTGACCAGCTGGCTTCGCTGGGCATAAAAGTGATGTGGGTCGATGCAACAAGCGTTGAGCAAATTGCCGATGCGTTACGCCAACTGGCTTCCTGGAGTCCACAACCAGACAAAGCCAGGAAAGCCGCGCAAACGTTGCTGGAACAATATGCGCAACTGAAAGCGCAATACGCTGATAAACCTAAAAAACGTGTTTTCTTACAGTTCGGCATTAATCCACCATTTACCAGCGGAAAAGAGTCGATTCAGAATCAGATTCTGGATGTTTGCGGCGGAGAAAACATCTTTAAAGACAGCCGGGTTCCCTGGCCGCAGGTTAGCCGGGAACAAGTATTAGCACGCGCCCCGCAAGCCATTGTCATCGCTGGCGGAGTGGAGCAAATTCCTAAAATCAAACAATACTGGGGCGAACAGCTCAAAATTCCGGTCATACCTCTTACAAGCGACTGGTTTGAACGTGCAAGCCCACGTATTATCCTCGCTGCACAACAACTCTGTAATGCGCTTTCACAGGTGGATTAGCGCCTGACCTTTTCAGGTGCTCAGTGGGGATTGAACAATGCTCGTCTATTGGCTGGATATAGTCGGCACAGCGGTATTTGCCATCTCCGGCGTTTTACTGGCCGGAAAATTGCGTATGGACCCTTTTGGCGTCCTGGTATTAGGCGTGGTTACCGCAGTAGGCGGCGGGACAATTCGCGACATGGCGCTGGATCACGGCCCGGTATTTTGGGTAAAAGATCCCACCGATCTGGTCGTCGCAATGGTGACCAGCATGTTGACTATCGTTCTGGTGCGCCAGCCAAGACGCTTACCAAAATGGATGTTGCCAGTGCTGGACGCCGTTGGTCTGGCGGTGTTCGTCGGTATTGGCGTCAACAAAGCCTTTAATGCCGAAGCCGGGCCGTTGATCGCGGTTTGTATGGGCGTCATTACGGGCGTTGGCGGCGGGATTATCCGCGATGTGCTGGCGCGTGAAATCCCGATGATTTTCCGCACAGAGATCTACGCAACGGCCTGTATTATCGGCGGCATTGTCCACGCTACGGCTTATTACACATTTTCCGTGCCGTTAGACACAGCCAGTATGATGGGAATGGTGGTGACGCTGTTGATTCGTCTGGCGGCTATCCGCTGGCGCCTGAAATTGCCGACATTTGCGCTGGATGATAACGGACGTTAAAGAGAGAAAATATGCCGACCAGATTGGCCGGCATATTAATCAGTAGGTTAAATGCTGAAGGAAGAACCGCAACCGCAGGTACTTTTCGCATTCGGGTTGTTCACGATGAAGCGCGAACCTTCCAGACCTTCGGTGTAGTCAACGGAACCACCCACCAGATATTGCAGGCTCATTGGGTCAACCACCAGGCCAACGCCCTGTTTCTCGATAGTCATATCGCCTTCATTCACCTGATCATCAAAGGTGAAACCGTACTGGAAGCCGCTACAACCACCACCGGTGATATACACGCGTAACTTCAGATTCGGGTTATCTTCATCAGCGATCAGACTCTTAACTTTGTTGGCTGCTGCGTCGGTAAACTCCAGCGGCAGTGCTACGTCATCACTCATATTTTGCTCCAAACGACATCGGCAATTGGGCAAATTCTAACCCAATAATATTCGCCATTATCTAATACCCTGGTATTTCGTTCAAGTATTCTCGCCGGCAGGTGCAGCCTTGTTGCGCGCCAACTGTTCCACTTCCTGTTTTGCCAGCGTACGGGCAAGAATTGCCGAGTATAGCGGTTTCCCGCCGGTAAATTGTGCTAATAGTGTTGCGCCAAGCCCCGTAATAA
Source organism: Escherichia albertii NBRC 107761 = DSM 17582 (assembly GCF_000759775.1). Classification (GTDB taxonomy): domain Bacteria; phylum Pseudomonadota; class Gammaproteobacteria; order Enterobacterales; family Enterobacteriaceae; genus Escherichia; species Escherichia albertii. The sequence continues at coordinate 5,439 of NZ_BBMY01000021.1, read as the reverse complement.
TCATTGGCAAAATGAGCTGATAATTATCGGTCATCTCAAGTACCAATATAATGCCGGTCAACGGTGCGCGGACAGATGCCGCCAGTAACGCCCCCATTCCGGCAACCGCAAACGTTCCTGCTTCAAGGTGATATTGCGGGAACACTTCTACGGCGGCCATACCGAATGCCGTCCCCAGCACCGTGCCTAACGCCAACATCGGCGCGAAAATGCCCCCCGGCGCACCTGAAGAGAAGCAGAGTAAGGTAGTGATTACGCGCGCAACGAAGATGAATATCAACATTCCCACGCTGAAATTCCCCGCTGTCGCGATTGGAATCAGGGTAAAGCCGCCGCCCGAGGTTACAGGCGCGATAAAACCAAGCAGTCCGCACAGTCCGCCAATCACACCGCCCATTAGCACCCATTTGGTAATATTGCCGCCGTGTACACGGTGCAGCAAATCCTGCATCCCCAGCACCCATTTATTAAAAACAGGGCCGAAGATGCCAAAAATAATCCCGAGGATCAGATAAAGCCAAAGCGTATTGAGCGGAGCATCAGAAAGCTTCCCCACGTCAATCAGAGCCGTTTCGTGATTAAAAATACGGTACATAATGGTCGACATAATGACACCAATAAATACCGCTTTAATTGAAATCAGCGTATAGCGAAACTGCGGACGCATCTCTTCGATAATAAACAAGATACCCGCCAGCGGTGCGTTAAAGGCCGCCGCCAGACCCGCGGCTGCACCGGTTGCCAGCAAGGTGTGACGCGCTTCATCACCTTTCATGCGGAAAATATCAAGCACCATGCGACCAATGTTACCGCCAATCTGCACGGTTGGCCCTTCTCGCCCCAGCACCATACCGCCGCCCAGCGTTCCCAGCCCCCCGAAGAATTTCACCGGCAATACGCGCCACCAGCGAACGGGGCGTTGATCTTCCAGCGCCCCTTCAATTTCTGGGATACCCGAACCGCCAGCTTCCGGCGCGTATTTACGTACCAGAAAATAGCCGAACATTGCCAGCACTGCCGAACCAAGAAAAGCGACAGTCAACAAAAGAGGATAATTATCGGCAGCATGTACCAACGCCCCCATACGTTGGTTCTGCAACCAGGCAACACCTTTGTCAAACGCAACCGCCGCCAGCCCGACAAGCGTGCCAACGACCGCCGCCATAAACAAAATGGCTAATGGTGTTTTATCGCGTTCAAGAAGTTGACGAATCAGCTGTCTGCGTCGCAGACGTGCAGCCTGCGGTATTTCATAAGAGGGAGTATCAGTTTTCATCCAATGATCACTTATTAGTCATACAAATAAGATGACGGCATTTTACTCGCACGCTCAATGAAAATCCTTTGCAAAGCGTAATGTTTCAAACGTGCAAAACTTTTATACTCTTAGGAATCCGGGTTGCAGCAGCACTGGCAACCTGAGATTTGACGAGTATTTAACTTGTTATGAATAACATAGAATAGCAGCCATTCACTTTTTCTACGAATCAGGAACCCTCCATGAGTAAGTCTGAAAATCTTTACAGCGCAGCGCGCGAGCTAATCCCTGGCGGTGTGAACTCTCCTGTTCGCGCCTTTACTGGCGTGGGCGGCACTCCGTTATTTATCGAAAAAGCGGACGGCGCTTATCTGTACGATGTTGATGGCAAAGCGTATATCGACTATGTCGGTTCCTGGGGGCCGATGGTGCTGGGCCATAACCATCCGGCAATCCGCAATGCGGTAATTGAAGCCGCAGAACGCGGTCTGAGTTTTGGTGCGCCAACCGAAATGGAAGTGAAAATGGCAGCACTGGTCACCGAACTGGTGCCGACCATGGATATGGTGCGCATGGTGAACTCCGGTACCGAAGCGACAATGAGCGCCATCCGCCTGGCCCGTGGTTTTACTGGTCGCGACAAAATCATTAAATTCGAAGGTTGTTACCACGGTCACGCCGACTGCCTGCTGGTGAAAGCCGGTTCTGGCGCACTCACTTTAGGTCAACCAAACTCACCGGGCGTTCCGGCAGATTTCGCCAAACATACATTAACCTGTACTTATAACGATCTGGCGTCTGTACGAGCCGCGTTCGAACAGTACCCGCAAGATATTGCCTGTATTATCGTCGAACCGGTGGCAGGCAATATGAACTGTGTTCCGCCGCTGCCAGAGTTCCTGCCGGGTCTGCGCGCGCTGTGCGACGAATTTGGCGCGTTGCTGATCATCGATGAAGTCATGACCGGCTTCCGTGTGGCGTTAGCTGGCGCGCAGGATTATTACGGCGTGGTGCCGGATTTAACCTGCCTGGGCAAAATTATCGGCGGCGGAATGCCGGTAGGCGCGTTTGGCGGTCGTCGTGATGTAATGGATGCGCTGGCCCCAACCGGTCCGGTGTACCAGGCGGGTACGCTTTCCGGCAACCCGATTGCGATGGCAGCAGGTTTCGCTTGTCTGAATGAAGTGGCGCAGCCGGGCGTTCACGAAACGCTGGATGAGCTGACAACACGTCTGGCAGAAGGTCTGCTGGAAGCGGCTAAAGAAGCGGGAATTCCGCTGGTGGTAAATCACGTTGGCGGCATGTTCGGTATTTTCTTTACTGACGCCGAGTCGGTGACGTGTTATCAGGACGTAATGGCCTGTGACGTGGAACGCTTTAAGCGTTTCTTCCATATGATGCTGGATGAAGGTGTTTACCTGGCGCCGTCAGCGTTTGAAGCGGGCTTTATGTCCGTGGCGCACAGCATGGAAGACATCAATAACACCATCGATGCAGCACGTCGGGTGTTTGCCAAATTGTAATCCTGCACTGCTTGCCGGATGCGGCGTAAACGCCTTATCCGGCCTGCTGTTCAGAGCCGTTTGTAAGCCCGATAAGACGCGCCAGCGTCGCATCGGGCATCGTTTGCCAGCAAGCAAACTAACGGCTTTGCTTTCTCAACAAATAGATAAAATACGGCGCGCCAATAAACGTCGACAGTAGCCCCGCCGGGACCTGGAACGGAAACAGTACCATCCGCCCGCACCAATCAGCGAACACCAGCAGCAAACCACCCACCAGCGCCGAAATCACAATGTGCGGCATCGTCCGTCGAAATCCCATCATCCGCGCAATATGCGGTGCCATTAAACCAACAAAACTCAACGGCCCGATGGTCATTGTCGCGGTCGCTGTCAGGCTGGCCGCCAGTAGCAGCAACGCAACTCGCGTCGGCGTCAATGCCATCCCCACGGCCCGCGCGGTATCACCACCCAGCGGTAAAATAGTCAGCCAGCGGCGACACAGCGGGGTAATCGCCAGCAAAATCACCATCACAATTCCGGTGCGCCAGACCTGCGCATCGGTCGCGTTATAGGTCGAACCGGAAATCCAGGTCAGCACTTGCGCCATTCGCGGATCACCACTCGCCTGTAACATCATCAAAAGCATGGTAAACGCAGTGCTTAACGCCATCCCCGCAAGCAGCATCCGGTGTGGAGAAAATCCACCGCGCCCGGCGGCGATCATAATGATCAACAAAGTCACCGCCGCACCGAGGCTTCCCGCAGGCAGCAACCAGCCAAAGGCATTACCCGGCACCAGAAACAACATCAACACCACGCCAAACGCCGCGCCGGAGCTAATCCCTAACACTTCCGGGCTTGCCATCGGATTTCCGGTCAGCCGCTGAATAATACATCCCGCTACCGCCAGCATGACGCCCGCAAACAGCGCCGCCATAATTCGCGGCCAGCGCCACGGCATTAAATCCTCAAGTAGCGCACCACTCGCCCACGTCCAGCCTTGCGAGTCACGACCAAACGACAGCGCCACCACTACGGCAATCAGCAGCAGCACGCCGCCAGCGAGAGCAAACGCCAGCACATGTTGACGTTCAGTCGCAACCCGGTCATTAACTTTCATATTCGGCGCGCTAATACTGCGTAGACGAGGTAGCAACCACAACAGCAGCGGCGCACCAATCAGTGCAGTGACCGAACCAGTGGAAACTTCCATCCACACGCAAGTCAGCCAGAGGATGATTTGATCGGAAAGCCAGAGAATTAGCGCCCCAATCAGCGACGCCAGCATCAGCCGTGGCAGCAGTCGCCGCGCCCCCAGCATTTTTGCCAGCAGTGGCGCGAACAACCCGATAAAACCGATAATCCCCACCGCGTTCACCAGCAGCGCACTGATGACTATCGCCAGCGACAGCGCCGCCAGACGCGCCAGCGACAAGGCCAGCCCCAGATTGCGCGCCACGCCATCATCAAGCCCCATCAGGGTTAACGGGCGAAGTAGCAGTAACGTCAGCATCACGCCGCCCAGCAACTGCGGCCATAAACGCTCAACGCCGCCCCAGTCGGTTTGCGTCAGCGTTCCGGTGCTCCACAGGAACATGCTTTGCAACTGGTCGTGGTGGAAAATAACCAGTAACTGATTGATTGCGCCGCAATAAAGGCTCACTACCAGCCCCGCGAGGATCAGCGTTACCGGCGAAAGCCGTTTCCCCCACGCGACGCCAAAGACGATTAAGCCAACGACACAAGCTCCCGCCAGCGCGGCAAACTGGCTTGCCATCGCGCCGGGGATCGCCCAGAGCGTCGTGACGGTAATCCCCAGTTGCGCCCCTGTTGCCACGCCCAGCGTCGTCGGTTCCGCCAGCGGGTTACGCAGCACTTGCTGAAACAGTACGCCCGCCAGTCCCAGGCCTGCGCCAACCAGCAACGAAATCGCCAGACGCGGCAGCAAGCTGTAGTGAAAAATCATCTGCTCAATAGCATCGATATCCGGCGACCAGATGGCCTGCGCCCACTGGCTACGCGGCAGCGCCTGTGAGAAGTTCACCCAGGTTAACGCCGCAGCGGTAATCACCAATATTGCCAACAATAACGCCGGGAAAAGCGCAATTCGCTTACTCACGCTTTACCTCCAATGGCGTTATCCAGAATACGCACAAAGTGCATAGCCGAGAGCGTCGCGCCATAGAACCAGACTGCCGGAACGCGCTGAAAACGTCCTGCACGGACAAACGGCATCGCCTGCCACAGCGGCGTCGCCATTAACGCCTCCATGTCCTTATTGTTACCGTGATCAAAACACAACATATCAACATCTTTATACGCCGCCAGACGATCGATACTGACGGCAGTGCTACCCCAGAAGTTAGTTTCCCCTTGCCAGGCATTTGGGATGCCGTACTCATCGAGAATTTCCTGGAACAAGCTGTTTGGACCGAAGACCAGCATATGGCGCGGATCGAGAAGCGACGTCAGCAATAATGGGCGCGCACCACGCTTCACAAAACGGGGTTTCATGCTGCGGATGAAGTCTTCATAGTGCGCTAAATGCGTTTCTGCTGCGCTTTGCAGGTTAAGCAAATCCGCCATTTCCGTCAGTGATTTACGCGCCATCGCCAACGGCTGTTTACCGTCACTGAAGTTAAATCCGCGTCCCGGAGCAATGCGCGCCAGCATTTC
>NZ_BBMY01000022.1 GCF_000759775.1 Escherichia albertii NBRC 107761 = DSM 17582 | reverse complement strand
ACAAAAAATCAGGCACAATTTCTTGTGCCTGATTGACGTTACTTGATGGGGGCGGGCTGTTCCGCGGGTCTGGCTTTTTCCAGTCGCGCCAGATCGAGCGCGATATTTACCGTTTCATCCAGGTACGGATCCGGCTCCTGATAATCTTTCGGTAGATCATCCAGTTTCTTCAGTTCCGGTTTACCCTCGCGTTTAAAACGATCGTTCAAACGCGCCAGACGTGTCGCATCGTCTTCGTTATTCTCTTTTTCACGCACGGCGTAGTTCAGAGAGACGATATTGCGCTTGTCCTTCATGGCGTTGAAACGTGCGATATCCTTCATGATGTTCTGGAATTCAGGATCTTTCGCGATACGCGCATTATGTTCTTTCAGTAACTCCGGCTCAAACACCGTTAAGTCTCCTGATTTCACATAGGTTGCCGCGTTAATGCTATCCCACGGCAGCGCATTATCTTCAAATTTCTCACCCGTTTCCGTCTCTTCATTACCCGTCGGCATGATGATATCTGGCGTTACGCCTTTGCGTTGCGTACTGCCGCCGTTAACGCGATAGAACTTCTGGATCGTATACTGTACAGAACCCAGCGCTGGCCATTCCGGGCGTAACATCTGATCGTAGATACGATTCAGAGAACGATACTGCTGTACGGTTCCCTTACCGAAGGTCGGCTCACCCACAATCAGTGCACGACCGTAATCCTGCATTGCTGCAGCAAAGATTTCCGAAGCCGAAGCACTGAAACGGTCAACCAGCACCACCAGTGGGCCTTTATAGAAGACCTGACCATCGGTATCGCTATCTTCACGGACTTTGCCGTTATTATCGCGAACCTGCACAATCGGGCCAGATGGGATAAACAGGCCAGAAAGCGACACTGCTTCCGTCAGCGCTCCGCCACCGTTGCTCCGCAGATCGATAATGATGCTGCTGACATTCTGTTTTTCCAGTTTCTGTAACTGAACTTTGACATCATCTGTCAAGCCAACGTAGAAACCAGGAATATCCAGCACGCCGACTTTTTCTTTACCGACGGTTTTCACAGACATTTTAACCGCGCGGTCTTCAAGACGAATACGTTCCCGCGTCAACGTCACCGTGCGGGTCTTAGTGCCTTTACCAGCGGGCAGAATTTCTAAACGAACTTTACTGCCTTTCGGCCCTTTGATTAAGGCAACGACATCATCAAGACGCCAGCCAATCACATCAACCATCGGCTTGCCCGTTTGACCAACGCCGACAATTCTGTCGCCCACGCTGATAGCTTTACTCTTCGCTGCCGGACCACCTGCCACCATCGAATTGATCACGGTGTAGTCATCATCCATTTGCAGCACTGCGCCAATCCCTTCCAGCGACAGACTCATTTCAGTATTGAATTGTTCGGTATTGCGCGGGGAAAGGTAATTGGTATGCGGATCGATTTCGCGAGCAAACGCCGTCATTGCCAGCGAGAAAACATCTTCGCTGTTGGTCTGCGCCAGGCGACGAATGGCGAATTTATAACGACGCGTCAGGGTCTCGCGGATTTCTTTATCCGTTTTTCCCGCCAGCTTCAGGCTTAACTCGTCGAATTTAACCTTACTGTCCCACAGCGCATTCAACTCAGCTTCGCTTTTCGGCCAGGGGGCTTTACTGCGATCCAGGTTATAGGTGTCGTTGCCGGTGAAATCCATCGGCTTTTCCAGTACTGACAACGCGTACTGGTAACGTTCAAAACGGCGCTTTTGCGCCAGGTTATAAAGATCGTAGAAAACGTCAAGTTTGCCGGAACGCAGTTCGTCACCCAGCTCAGTTTTCTTTTTGGCAAACTGTTCAACATCGCTCGCCAGCAGCACATTGTGGCTGTAATCAAGCAGATTCAGGTAACGGTCAAAGATTTTGGCCGAAAATGCCTGATCGAGATCGAACTGACGATAATGGGAGCGGGTAAAGCGCGACGTTACGCGCTCACTCACCGTCGCATGCTGCGTCTCTTCCTTTAATACAGGAATTTGATCAGCTCGCGTAATATCTTCTACTGCGAAGGTCTGGCCTGCTATTGCAAGCAGGCCAGCTAACGCGGTAAGCCTAAAAAACATGTTCATGCCTGGCCCGGCCTCCGTTTCAGAACACCAGGTGTTCTGCGCGCACAATCAAAGACATACCCGAATTCAGTTGGACGCGGACGCCGTCTTTGGTGATTTCTAATACGGTTGCATCCATCGCGTTTTGACCCGCTTTCACCTTCAGAGCCTGTCCAACAGTCAGAGCTGAAATGTCAGAAACTGGGGTGTGCTGTTCTTCGCGAGGTGCTTTTACTGTTTTTGGCGCTTTCTCTGCCGGTTTTTGCGCACGTGGTTTACGCTCAGCGCCTTCTTTGCGGCGTGGCGTAGTCGGACGTGGCTTGCGTTCGCGGCGTGGTGCGTCTTCTTTCTCTCCAGCAGCTATGGCAGCTTCGCGTTTTTTCGCTTGCTGTTCAGCACGTTGAGCCTGAACGCGCGCTTTCGCTTCTTCAAGCTGCTTGCGAGCATGTTCTACGTGTTGCTCGTCCAGCTCACCGCATGGGTTGCCGTCAAGATCGACACGCGTCGCGCCTGGTTTTACGCCATACAGGTAGCGCCAGCTCGAAGTATAGAGACGTAAAGCGGATCGCAGTTGCGTTTTGCTCAGGTTCATTTCCCCGGCAACGCGATCGACCAAATCCTGAAAAATACCGATTTTCAGCGGACGCGCTTCACCTTCCGCACTGAAACAGTGGGGAAAACGTTCGGCCAGAAACGCGATTACTTCTTTACTGCTATTCAACTTAGGTTGATTTTCCATGAAATTTCCTGATTACAACGGACGTAGCCAACAAGCGCAGGCATGAACAGGCGTCATTATAATGACGTCATCAGTAAATGCTACGTTATCCGTTGATTATCCTGCGACGCTCGCAAAGAATTTTTTGTAATCCGTCGTTGCAAGCACCTTTTCAAGCTGTGCCACAAGCTGGCGTAAGCCTTGCTCGTCCTCGCCTGTAAAGCGACTGAAGACCGTACTGTCGATATCGAGAACACCAATAATCTGATTTTTCACCGCCAATGGCAGGACAATTTCAGAATTACTCGCCGCATCGCAGGCAATATGCCCGTCGAAGGCGTGAACATCCTCGATTCGCTGTACTTCATTACGGGCAACTGCAGTGCCGCACACACCACGCCCGACAGGGATCCGCACGCAGGCAATTTTGCCCTGAAACGGTCCAAGTACCAACGTATCATCTTCAAGCAGGTAAAATCCCGCCCAGTTTACGTCGGCAAGACGCTCGTATAGTAACGCGCTGGTATTCGCCAGTGTTGCCAGAAAGCTGGTTTCTCCTGTCATCAACGCATTAAAGTCACGGTTTAAATCCGCGTAGAATTCTGTTTTGTTCATTATATAATCACTTGGTTGTCTTACCTGGAACTGCCAGCCTATTAAAATAAGCATTAAATGCGTTAATGCTCAAGATCATTCCCATCATGGGTTAAGATTAATGCTAATTCTTATTGCAACTGGTTCTTCATGGCACTTAACACCCCACAAATTACGCCAACAAAAAAGATAACAGTGAGGTCAATCGGCGAGGAACTGGCGCGTGGTGATTATCAACGGTGTCCGCAATGTGACATGTTGTTCAACCTCCCCACGATAAATTCATACCAAAGTGCCTATTGCCCGCGCTGTCAGGCGAAAATCCGTGATGGTCGCGACTGGTCGCTAACCCGACTGGCGGCAATGGCTTTTACTATGATATTGCTGATGCCGTTTGCCTGGGGCGAACCGCTATTACATATCTGGCTATTAGGTATTCGTATCGACGCCAATGTAATGCAAGGTATCTGGCAAATGACCAGACAGGGCGATGCGATAACGGGCGCAATGGTATTTTTTTGTGTGATCGGCGCGCCGTTAGTCCTGGTTTCCTCCATCGCTTATTTATGGTTCGGCAACCGGTTGGGCATGAATCTGCGCCCGGTACTACTGATGTTGGAACGCCTGAAAGAGTGGGTAATGCTGGATATCTATCTGGTTGGTATTGCCGTCGCGTCTATAAAGGTACAGGATTATGCCCATATTCAGACAGGTACCGGTCTGTTCTCTTTTATCGCATTAGTAATTTTAACGACCGTGACATTGTCACATCTTAATGTTGAGCAGCTTTGGGAGCGCTTTTACCCACAACAATCAGCCTCTCACTGTGACAAAAAATTACGCGTTTGCCTTGGTTGTCACTTTACGGGTTATCCTGATCCACGTGGTCGCTGCCCACGTTGCCACATCCCGTTACGCTTACGTCGCCATCACAGTGTGCAAAAATGCTGGGCCGCACTGCTGGCCTCCGTCATTTTGTTATTACCGGCCAATCTACTGCCTATCTCCATTATTTATCTTAACGGCGGACGACAGGAGGACACGATTCTTTCAGGGATTATGTCGCTGGCGAACAGCAATATTGCGGTAGCCGGGATTGTGTTTATTGCCAGCATCCTGGTGCCGTTTACCAAAGTGATTGTTATGTTCACTTTATTGTTAAGCCTTCATTTCAAGTGTCAGCAAGGACTGCGTACAAGAATGTTATTACTCCGACTGGTGACCTGGATTGGCCGCTGGTCAATGCTCGATCTATTTGTTATTTCATTAACCATGTCGCTGATTAATCGCGATCAGATCCTCGCTTTTACTATGGGACCGGCTGCGTTTTATTTCGGCGCAGCGGTTATTTTGACTATTCTTGCAGTGGAATGGCTGGACAGCCGCTTATTTTGGGATGCACATGAGTCAGGAAACGCCCGCTTCGACGACTGAAGCGCAGATTAAAACCAAACGACGTATCTCACCTTTCTGGCTGCTGCCATTCATCGCGCTAATGATTGCTGGTTGGCTGATTTGGGGCAGTTATCAGGACCGGGGTAATACCGTCACCATCGACTTTATGTCAGCGGACGGTATTGTCCCTGGCCGCACGCCTGTTCGTTATCAGGGGGTTGAGGTTGGAACAGTGCAGGATGTCCGCCTCAGCGACGATCTACGTAAGATTGAAGTAAAAGTTAGCATCAAGTCCGATATGAAAGATGCGCTACGCGAAGAGACACAATTCTGGCTGGTGACGCCGAAGGCCTCGCTGGCAGGTGTTTCCGGGCTGGACGCGCTGGTCGGCGGTAACTACATAGGTATGATGCCAGGTAGAGGTAAAGAGCAGGATCACTTTGTCGCACTCGATACCCAACCGAAATATCGGCTGGATAATGGCGACCTGATGATCCATCTGCAAGCCCCCGATCTTGGTTCGCTGAATAGCGGTTCGTTAGTCTATTTCCGTAAAATCCCGGTCGGGCGCGTGTATGACTACACCATCAATCCCAATAAACAAGGGGTGGTAATCGATGTACTGATTGAACGACGATTCACCGATCTGGTGAAAAAAGGCAGCCGTTTCTGGAACGTTTCCGGCGTTGATGCCAATGTCAGTCTGAGTGGCGCGAAAGTGAAACTGGAAAGCCTGGCAGCACTGGTTAACGGCGCGATCGCTTTCGATTCACCAGATGACTCAAAACCTGCGGCGCCAGATGATACTTTTGGTTTGTATAAAGATTTAGCCCACAGTCAACGTGGCGTAATTATTAAACTGGATCTGCCAGGCGGCACAGGATTGAGCGTCGATACCACGCCGTTAATGTATCAGGGACTGGAAGTCGGGAAACTCACCAAACTGGATTTAAATCCCGGCGGCAAAGTAACGGGTGAAATGACCGTTGATCCCGGCGTCGTGGCGCTATTACGTGAAAATACCCGCATAGAATTACGTAATCCGAAATTATCCCTCAGCGATGCCAATATTAGCGCCCTTCTGACCGGAAAAACGTTCGAACTGGTGCCCGGTGATGGTGAACCACGTAAAGAGTTTGTCGTTATTCCTGGCGAAAAAGCGTTGTTGCATGAACAGAATGCTCTGACGCTTACCCTGACGGCCTCCGAAAGTTATGGCATTGACGCGGGTCAACCATTGATTCTACATGGCGTGCAGGTAGGCCAGGTTATTGATCGTAAACTCACCGACAAAGGCGTCACCTTTATCGTTGCCATTGAACCACAGCATCGCGAACTGGTAAAAGGCGATAGCAAATTTGTCGTCAACAGCCGTGTCGACGTAAAAGTGGGACTGGATGGCGTGGAGTTTCTCGGTGCCAGCGCTTCGGAATGGATCAATGGCGGTATCCGCATTTTGCCGGGCAAAAAAGGTGAGATGAAAGCCACCTACCCGCTGTATGCCAATCTGGAAAAAGCCCTGGAAAACAGCCTTAGCGATTTACCCACCACGACGGTCAGTTTAAGCGCAGAAACTCTACCAGACGTACAGGCGGGATCTGTCGTGCTGTACCGTAAGTTTGAAGTCGGAGAAGTGATCACCGTACGTCCACGGGCCAATGCGTTTGATATCGATCTGCATATCAAACCTGAATACCGTAATCTCCTGACCAACAATAGTGTGTTCTGGGCTGAAGGCGGGGCGAAAATTCAGCTTAACGGCAGTGGCCTGACCGTTCAGGCGTCTCCTCTCTCCAGAGCATTAAAGGGCGCAATCAGCTTCGATAACCTTAGCGGCGCGAGTGCCAGTCAACGCAAAGGCGATAAGCGTGTTCTGTACGCTTCGGAAACCGCCGCTCGCGCAGTCGGCGGACAGATCACTCTCCATGCTTTTGATGCCGGGAAACTGGCGGTCGGCATGCCAATTCGCTATCTCGGTATTGATATCGGGCAAATCCAGACGCTGGATCTGATCACCGAACGCAATGAAGTACAGGCGAAAGCGGTACTTTACCCGGAATATGTCCAGACCTTCGCCCGTGGTGGTACACACTTTTCGGTAGTCACACCGCAAATTTCGGCGGCAGGCGTTGAGCATCTCGATACCCTCCTCCAGCCGTATATCAATGTCGAACCAGGGCGTGGTAATCCTCGTCGTGATTTTGAATTACAAGAGACCACCATTACCGATTCTCGTTACCTCGATGGCTTAAGTATTATTGTCGAAGCGCCGGAGGCCGGTTCGTTAGGCATTGGGACGCCCGTATTGTTCCGTGGTCTGGAAGTGGGCACAGTCACCGGAATGACACTGGGGACACTGTCAGACCGTGTAATGATCGCGATGCGCATCAGTAAACGCTACCAACACCTGGTGCGTAACAATTCCGTCTTCTGGTTGGCATCGGGTTACAGTCTGGACTTTGGTCTGACGGGCGGCGTGGTGAAAACAGGCACCTTTAACCAGTTTATCCGTGGCGGCATTGCTTTCGCGACTCCGCCCGGCACGCCGCTGGCGCCGAAAGCCCAGGAAGGCAAACACTTCCTGTTACTGGAAAGCGAACCGAAAGAGTGGCGTGAGTGGGGAACTGCACTACCACGATAATGCGTACAGCTCCGGCGTGCTTGCGCCGGAGTGTTTATGCTAAACTGCGCGCCTGTTTTTTTGCCGGTGGTATATACTTGTGGCCCAACACGCCGTTTATTTCCCAGACGCCTTTCTGACGCAAATGCGCGAAGTGCTGCCTTCGACGCTCTCTTTTGATGATTTTCTTGCTGCCTGTCAGCGCCCGTTGCGTCGTAGCATTCGCGTTAATACGCTGAAAATTTCCGTGGCTGATTTCCTGCAATTAACAGCGCCTTATGGCTGGACATTAACGCCGATTCCGTGGTGTGAAGAAGGTTTCTGGATTGAACGTAGCGATGACGATGCATTGCCGCTGGGTAGCACCGCTGAACATTTAAGCGGCCTGTTTTATATTCAGGAAGCCAGTTCAATGTTGCCCGTTGCTGCGCTGTTTGCCGACGATAATTCTCCGCAACGGGTGATGGATGTCGCTGCCGCGCCCGGTTCAAAAACCACGCAAATTGCCGCCCGGATGAATAACGAAGGGGCGATCCTTGCCAATGAGTTTTCTGCCAGTCGGGTAAAAGTGTTGCACGCCAATATCAGTCGTTGTGGCATTAGTAACGTTGCGTTAACGCATTTTGATGGCCGCGTGTTTGGTGCGGCACTGCCAGAAATGTTCGATGCTATTTTGCTGGACGCCCCCTGTTCCGGTGAAGGCGTGGTACGTAAAGATCCCGATGCGCTGAAAAACTGGTCGCCGGAAAGCAATCTGGAAATCGCCGCGACCCAGCGGGAACTGATCGATAGCGCATTTCATGCGCTACGCCCTGGCGGTACGCTGGTTTACTCAACCTGCACATTAAACCGGGAAGAAAACGAAGCCGTTTGTCTATGGCTGAAAGAGACTTACCCCGATGCAGTAGAATTTTTACCGCTTGGCGATCTTTTCTCTGGTGCGGACAAGGCGCTGACCGAAGAAGGCTTTTTGCACATTTTTCCACAAATTTACGACTGCGAAGGCTTTTTCGTTGCCCGGCTGCGTAAAACCCAGACGATTCCGGCTTTACCCACACCGAAATATAAAGTCGGAAATTTTCCGTTTAGCCCATTAAAGACACGCGAAGCCTCTCAAATCAGCCTGGCAGCAGAGAGCGTTGGCTTACAGTGGGGTAACAATCTGCGCCTTTGGCAACGTGATAAAGAAGTCTGGTTATTCCCGGTTGGCATCGAAGTGTTAATCGGTAAAGTTCGGTTTTCCCGTCCGGGAATAAAACTTGCCGAGGTGCATAACAAAGGGTATCGCTGGCAGCATGAAGCGGTCATTGCGCTGGCATCGCCCGACAACGCTAACGCGTTCGAGCTGACAGCACAGGAAGCGGAAGAATGGTATCGCGGACGAGATGTTTACCCGCAAGCCGCACCAACATCAGATGATGTGTTAGTCACTTTTCAACATCAACCGCTCGGCTTAGCTAAACGCATTGGCTCGCGCTTGAAGAACAGTTACCCGCGAGAACTGGTGCGTGACGGAAAACTGTTTACCGGCAACCTCTGACAACGCACAAAAAGCGCACGTTTTGACTGGCGAATCTGACTGCCTTGACTACGCTGAAAAATGGTGCGGCCGAACTGGTCGTACCACAATCGGCACTTAAATGGAGAGCACGAAGATGAAAACCAGTGTGCGCATAGGCGCTTATGAAATCGACGACGGTGAGTTGCACGGCGAATCGCCAGGCACTCGAACGTTAACTATTCCCTGTAAATCTGACCCCGACTTATGTATGCAACTGGATGCCTGGGATGCCGAAACCAGCATCCCGGCTCTGCTAAACGGCGAACACTCTGTCCTGTACCGTACCCGCTACGATCAAAAATCTGATGCCTGGATTATGCGTCTTGCCTGATCCAAAAAGAACCCGTCGGCATGACGGGTTATTTATCCTGATTATTTTCCCGTAGTAAAATCCTCTCCTAAACTTAACGGTACGGCACCACACTTCGGGGATGAAATGTTCGCGCTGGTACTTTTTGTTTGTTATCTGGACGCGGGTTGTGAAGACATTGTTGTGGATGTCTACAACACTGAGCTGCAGTGCCTTTACTCAATGAACGATCAACGAATCCGCCACGGCGGCTGTTTTCCCATTGAAGATTTTATTGATGGATTCTGGCGACCGGCCCAAAAGCACAGTGATTTTTAATTACTGGAGCTGTTCCAGCGTGAGCGTCCCACCGAAGACAGCGCCAGTATCGATATAATGCAAGTTACCGATATCTACACGATGGCGTAATGGCGTAATGGCGTAATGGCGTAATGGCGTAATGGCGTATGACCGAACCAGAAATGATCAGCGCCCGTAATCCCCTGCCCCTTTTGACCTTCAATCAACCGCAAACGGCTCCACAACACTTGATGTAGATCGACTTCCTTTTGCTATTCATAAATATCGCTGGGGTAATCAGCATGAGCAATAACGTGTTTGCCCGTGCTACTGTTCAGTTCAATAATCCACGGCAGACGCTGGCAGTTTACCAGCATCATTTTCACTTGTTCCCGTTGCTTATCAGCCAGTCCGATAAACCAGTTGCCGCCATTCATGAACCATAATGACATCTGTTGTGATGCCAGCGCATCCATCGCCATCTGCTCATGATTACCTCTTACCGCTCTAACCCAACGTTGCTCCAGTAGTTGCAGGCAACGCAAACTCTCCAGGCCACGATCAATGACATCACCTACCGAGATCAGTAAGTCTTGCCATGGTTCAAAACGGTAGTTCCATAATTTCGTACGCAGTTGCGTCAGACAGCCATGAATATCCCCCACCAGCCAAATATGTCGCCACTGACTGCCATCAATTCTCTGATAGACACGCTCTCTCTGTTTCATCAACTTTTCACTCCCGTGCAGAAAGTTATTTCATTTCAATGAAAATGCTAAAAAATTGAAATTAGACAGTGAGCGCGTGTTAAAGATTATAGACTATCCAAATTGCATTGAACCTTTGTTGTAAGTAAGGTCGGGCACCTGAACAGGCTCACCAGGAGCATAATCGTCGCTTCGTCCTTCAACCAGACATTTGAGTGCTTTTAGATCACCAGCGAATTCTGTCGTGTGATGAGGAT
Source organism: Escherichia albertii NBRC 107761 = DSM 17582 (assembly GCF_000759775.1). Classification (GTDB taxonomy): domain Bacteria; phylum Pseudomonadota; class Gammaproteobacteria; order Enterobacterales; family Enterobacteriaceae; genus Escherichia; species Escherichia albertii. The sequence goes on along the minus strand of NZ_BBMY01000022.1, from coordinate 39,107 downwards.
TCAACAGGTCATCCACTTTACATGGCGCCAATCCTTTTTCTGCCCTCACATCATCCATTCCTGTTTTCAATGTATACAGGAATAACAGATCCCGGACATAACGATCCCGGTCATCAGTTGTCTTTCCTTCACGAAGAGCACCTTTAACGTTATCGGTACCTTCATTTTGTACTTCAAATACCTCCGCTCTTTTCGTCATTAAAGCATCAACCAAATCTTTTATGGGAGGATAAAGATCTTCACGCTCACTGGTATTTGTTGCACAGGAATATGCGGTTACCATAACAGCCACTTTTTCCTCCTGCTCTGGAGTGAGGATATGATTATGGTTAAGTTCACTCACTGCCTCAGGAACGGGCGTAGTACCATTACCGGATACATACATCCATGAATAAAGATTTGAAGCTCCATTATTAGTCGGCAACATGTTGAGATTCTCCTGAATAAAAAACACAACATCATTAACACATATTAATCCCTGCACGCAACACGCACAAAAAATAAATTATATGATATCCATCATAAAAATTAACACATTAACAATTAAAATTATCTCTAATAAATATTTTTGCACTAAAACAAAAATACTTTTCATAAAGATTAACAAAAAAAATAAATAACCCGATAAGCCAGGCGCTTGATTCTGACTCTCAGAGGCAAGTTACTGCACTCAACAGGAACAATAAACGGCAAGAAAGATCATAAGTAAAAAAGAAAATATAGTGATACTAAAGGGTCGCAACCTCTGTTGGTGAACTTATTGATAAAGGTGAAAAGTGTATCCACATATATCATGATCTTTAAGAACAGGAGAGTCATTTATCGTTACCGCTCCAGAGACAACTAAATTAAATATCGCTACACACCTAATAAAAAAATAACTTATCTATGCATTTTAATACCTCGACAGAAACAATAGATTTTGCAGTCCACATTATCTTTTAATATTACAAAAAAAACACTGAAATATTTTAAATTTACTACAAAATGACACGTTTTAAAAAATTTAAACGAAGTTCATGAAAAAGATACATCCTGCCTAAGTCTTAGTAATGGAGTTAATGAACAAATAATCGCTGTAATAGTAAAAGTATTGGCATTCAGAGAAGCAGTTTTGTGCTAAGTAGTTAATATCCTATCAATATAATTATTAAGTGAATGTACAAAACCGTATGCGGCCACATTGCCAATACGCCGCATACGTACAGAAAAACTAAATATCAAATGTATCAATCACAACCTGATCTGGCCCAGCAACATTACCTTCAGATTCATTCAGAATAAATAAAATATCTTTGTCAATTTCCGTAATTAGATGAATTTTTTTGTATTCTTCGCTCCACCTTTACGCAGTTTGCACAATTCTTTGTATTATTGCAGCGCTTCACTGGAGAGCTGCAATAATACAGAAAAGCAATACATAATTATTAGCACGCGCTATATCAAGAGCGCCAGAAAAAACCTGAAAACAATATAATGACAGGGTAAATTTCAAGACGTCCTAAAATCATGGCAATACACATTAAGTATTTTGCAATATCATTAAGGACTCCAAATGATGATGCTGTAGCCCCGAAACCTAATCCCATATTATTAATACATGCCGCCACTGTCGCAAAAGATGTCAGAAAATCATATCCCATACCATTTAATATAAGTATAAAAAACACTGTAAATAAAGTATAAAGAAAGAAGAAACTCCATACAGAACGCATTACACGCTCTGTGACGATTTTCCCTCCCACACTGACACTCAACAATGCTCTGGGATGAGAGAGTTGATTTAATTCGTGTTTACTTTGTTTAAACAGTATTAGAAATCTCAGTGACTTAATCCCACCACACGTTGACCCAATGCATCCGCCAAAAAAACTAGATAAAAGCAGAAGTACTATCGTATGCACCGGCCAGCTTGAGTAATCTTGCGTGGCCAATCCATTATCCGTTAACATAGAGCTAGCCAGAAAAAATGAATGGATCACACTTTCAGATAAATCATACTTACCTATATGCCAGACCTGAAATGCTGTAATGGCAATTATTCCTGTCGCAACTAATAAAAAGAAATGGAGTTCAACATCCCTGATTAAGGGCCTTAGCGTTTTCCGGCTTATAACAACATACCATAGAGTAAAGTTAAAAGCTGATAACAGAGAGAAAGAGCCAGCCACCAGTTCAATCAGATGATTATTAAAATAACCAATACTCTCGCTATGCGTTGAAAAGCCGCCCAGAGAGACCGTTGATAACCCATGACAGACAGCATCAAACAAAGGCATTCCTGCCAGCCGATAAGAGATAATACAAACAACACCTAATAACGAATATGTTATCCAAAGTGTGCGCGATGTATCAGCCAGACGAGGTGTCAATTTGTCATCTTTGAATGGTCCCGGCATTTCTGACTGATAAAGCTTTGCGCCGCCAATACCTAATAATGGCAAAACTGCAACCGCCAGAACAATAACTCCCAGACCACCTATAAAATTTAACTGCGCGCGATAGTATAGATATGCTCGTGGCAAAGAACTAACATCATCAATAACAGTTGCACCAGTTGTAGTTATCCCGGAAACACCTTCAAACAAGGCATCAACAAACGTTAAATTTAGTTCAGAATCAATCCACAATGGAAATGCACTAATAATAGAGAATAAAATCCAGAACATTACAATTACAATAAACCCATCACGGGTACGTAATTGAATGCCCGATTTTTTAGTTGTATACCACGCACCACCACCAATACAAAAAAATATAACGAATGTTATAAAAAAAACGAACAGGCTTTTTTCTTTATAAAACAATGCTACAAGCATCGGTGGCAGCATCGAAAGGCTATAGAGCCAGACCAAAAAACCACACATATGAGTTACAACTCTTACATGAGATGTATTCATATCTAAACGCTCTTCCAATTATAACCCACCTTGCTGCAATACTATGATTATACTGTATAAATTTTGACTGTTCTAAGATCTTACTTCACCAGCCCTTATGAAACAATCCGCAAAATGAACCATACGATAGCTAACCTTTTTTGCTTCAGCCACTACTCGATTATGTATCACTGACACCATCACCTCACACAGCGCATCCACAGATACACTGTCGTAGTCGGTTTTTGCTGCAATCAAGGATCGACAGTACACCGCCCGTGGCATCGTGACCACAAATAACGCTTCGGCAAATGTACCACACACTATCCTGAAATCCGTTCTGATGAACAGCCCGAATGCTGTCGCTCCACCTGACGCTACAGCCGAACCAGAACAGGATAAGAATCTGGACATGCTGTTCTCCTGTAAATGGTAAAAAAACCGTCAGCGCCTGTGCTATCAAAGGTCCCTGTAGATGCCTTTGGAATGGCGTTGTTCGATTTGATATACACGGAATTCGGCTCGGAGAAATAAGACTTACCCAAAATTCAGATTAATTTTTTTATTCAAAAAAGAAAAACAAATTTATATACTTCCTGCACTTCCCGAGCGGGGGAGGAAAGGAAATTCGTGATATTTCACGGACTTTGTCCCGCGGCTTAAATCTTACAGCCGCGCTCTTTTTTATCTCGTCTTTATTGCCAATGCTCAGAAGCTTGTCCCGCGGTTTCCCGCTAAACAATTATTCCCCCCTCGAACTAAGGAGCAACTCTGTAGTGTTTGGGACGTTGACTCATGTTACCAGCAGAGTTTAACTAAATGAATTGAAGAGAAATATAATATGTCAGTCATATTAGTTTTCTCAAATGAAAGGCTGTTATCAGGAAGTTAACTGGAAATATTACGCAAGTTCACTGTGATATCTGGAGCAAGGCTCCACAAAGTTATTAGTCAGAATCAGGTTAAACCTGTCATTAAATTCCGGCGTAAAGCAGATTTAATCAGCAAAAAAACCGCCGACATTTCATGAGATCGGACACCAGGCAGGACGACTGTATAAAGGAGCTGCTTATGGGAAAGGATTTGCTCAGAAACTTCCTGATCACACATCAGAGGAAATAACAAAATGTATCCTGATGAGAGAAAAACGTACGTGCAGATCTGATTTTTACGTAAATGGATTGTTAAATATATTTTGGTTGTGATATAACCAAAAAAGACCGAATACAGAAACTCAAGTAAATTTCGGGGAGATACCCGTAATACATTGATTTTTAATATTAATAAAAAGAGACCGAAAACGATTCCTGTTTTCGGTCCAGGGAAATGGCTCTTGGGAGAGAGCCGTGCGCTAAAAGTTGGCATTAATGCAGGCTTAGTTGCCTTGCTCTTTAAGAATAGATGACGACGCCAGGTTTTCCAGTTTGCGTACAAAATGGTCAGTAAAAAGCGCGTCGGCCATCGTCTTAAATGTTAAAAACCGCCCGTTCTGGTGAAAGAACTGTGGCGGTTTTTTATTGGAAATCAAAAGACTATTTTAGGCAATTAACAGAGTTTTTTAGCTCGTTCAATAAATGGTTCCAGGTTCATTTTTTCGCCTGGTTTGTTGGGATCTTCTATCTGTATCACCGAGATGGGCTGGGCGTTAGTTTTGCCACTGTCCACCTCCTTTTGTGCGGCATCATTCAAAGGATACTGTACCAGAGTGCTGGGGTTAATGACGTACAGAGCATTGCCCGGTCGGCATGTCAGCATCACCTCTTCGCGATTAAACGCCCATTTGTCCTTGCCAATTTCAAAACGACTGACGGTAATCACCTGAGGTGCCGCCAACGCCGCGCTGGAGATTGTAAGCAACAAAAACGCCAGAATACTTTTTTTCATCATTTTCGTAATCCATCAAAAAGGTTCGAGAGTTGCGAGCAGACTGATAATTACCAACACCACTGCACCTATCGCCCATTCGAGTTTAGTCATCCACACAAACCAGATAGCCGCACGGTATTCGTCTTGCCCCATGCGCGGCACCAGAACATAACGATTTGCCAGCGCGATGCCCACCATAATTATCACCAGTACGACTTTAAGCAGTAAAAGTTGCCCCCAGTAAGTCGCAAGCGTTGGCGAAAATCCAGTGATGAACAGGGCATTTAACACGCCACTCACCAACACGCCAATCACAGCAAAATTCCCGCACCAGGAAAAACGCATCAGAGCGTGAATGGCCTGATGTCGCCAACGCCCTTTAACTATTCGCATACACCAGATGACAGGCAACAATCCCCCAAACCATGCCGCCGCGCAGATCAAATGTACAGCATGATTAGTCTGATGAACTTTCGCAATTAGTCCTTCATTTAACGTCGCATGCCCTACTCCCGCCATCAGGACAAATTGCGCGGTAGTCAGCATAAACAACAAACGCGACATATTCCCCGGTTGCATGAACGCAACGGTTAGCGTAACGAGGGCAAGAACAATCTGCCAAAGCCAGACTCCGCCAAACTGCGTTTGCAACAAGGCCTGCCAGATGTCTGGCGAAATAACATCCGCCCATCCAGTTCCCATCATTCCGCCCTGAACAGCGAATATTGCAGTGGTACTGCTCAAACTCCAGACTGCAGCATATTGTTGTAAGCGGAGAAAACGTTTCGTCAGCAATCGACGAATCGTCACCGGCGCCAGCCATGCGCCATACATTGCGAAACCAAAGACCAGCATCAGAGAGATGAAATGGATAAATCGCAGCGCAATCCAGGTAAACGCCAACATGTGTTATTTCACGCTAAAGGTGTATTGCCCTTTGGTCTTATGCCCGTCTACCGAGACGACATGCCAGTTAACGGTATATGTGCCGGGTTTAAGAGGGTCAGCAAGCGGAATAATTAGTTGGTTTTTATCCTGCTCATTCCGTTTCGCAGGTCGTGTATTGATGCTTTCATTCTGAGAACCGGTGATTTTGGCGCCGCTGAATCCAGATTCAATGCCTTCAGAAAAGTTTAAGCTGATTGCCTGCGGGGCGGCAGTAACTTCCGCATTCGCCGCAGGGTATTGATGTGTCAAATGCGCATGCGCCCAAGCGGAAGGAGTAATGGTCAGCGAAGCGACAAGAAATGCCAACGAGTAGCCCAGAGAATGTGCAGTTGCAGCCATATTATCTATTCCTTTTTGTAATAACTTTTTTACAGAGCATAACCTTGTCTAATGTCTGAGTCGAGGATCATCAATTCTGACTTGCCATCCTGGCTGACTGTTAGTAACTTTTGCCCGCAATTGATGAGGAGACATAGAATGTTGAAGAATCTGGCTAAACTGGATCAAACTGAAATGGATAAAGTTAATGTCGATCTGGCTGCTGCCGGGGTGGCATTTAAAGAGCGTTACAATATGCCGGTGATAGCCGAAGCGGTTGAACGCGAGCAACCTGAACACTTGCGCGGCTGGTTTCGCGAACGGCTCATTGCGCATCGTCTCGCCTCTGTGAATCTGTCACGTTTACCTTACGAACCCAAACTTAAATAAACCTTATTTTGAGTTACACTTTTTTACATAATGGCTGCTAGATCATAAGCTAATGGCTGCTAGATCATAAGCATTTTCTAAACCGCCCCCATAATTTGCTGGCACCATGAAAAGGAAGTCATCATGTCGTACTGGAAGGTTGCAGCCGCACAATATGAGCCTTGTAAAGCCTCATTGGCTGAACATTTAGGCGAACCCGATCTTCTGGCTTCCACCCGTCGCTTAGAATTTTTCTCACATCAATTCTCCATCGCTGTTCTGATGGCTAATGCCCGCGGTAACAGCGCATTATGGGACGAACATGGTCGGCTCATCGTCCGCGCCGATCGTGGTTCGCTATTGTTAGTGGGTCAGCGCACACAGCAGGGTTGGCAAGGCGATATCATTCCATTACGCTAAGCGTTTCGGCCCGGAGTTTTGCCATGTTGCGTATTATCGATACAGAAACCTGCGGTTTACAGGGGGGGATCGTGGAGATTGCCTCCGTTGATGTTGTTGACGGGAAAATCGTTAATCCGATGAGTCACCTGGTTCGCCCTGACCGCCCTATTACTCCGCAAGCGATGGCAATTCATCGTATTACTGAATCCATGGTCGCCGACAAACCGTGGATTGAGGACGTGATCCCACACTATTACGGTAGTGAATGGTATGTCGCGCATAACGCCAGCTTTGACCGCCGTGTACTACCTGAAATGCCTGGCGAATGGATCTGCACCATGAAACTGGCCCGTCGTTTGTGGCCAGGAATTAAATACAGCAACATGGCGCTGTATAAAACGCGCAAGCTGAATGTGCAGACGCCGCCGGGGCTGCATCACCACCGCGCGCTGTATGACTGTTACATCACAGCAGCCTTGCTTATCGATATTATGAACACATCCGGCTGGACGGCAGAACAAATGGCTGATATCACCGGGCGTCCGTCACTGTTAACAACGTTCACATTTGGCAAGTATCGCGGTAAGGCGGTTTCTGAAGTTGCAGAGCGCGATCCGGGCTATCTGCGATGGTTGTTTAACAACCTTGATAGCATGAGCCCGGAACTGCGTTTAACATTAAAACATTATCTGGAGAATGCTTAGGCAGGTTTGCCCGGCAATGTCCCCTGCGCCAGGGCTATCAGGAAAGCATATTCCATCGCCACGCCTTCGTAAGATTTAAAGCGTCCTGATTTACCGCCATGCCCTGAATCCAGGTCGGTACATAACAACAACAGATGGTCGTCCGTTTTTAGCTCGCGCAACTTAGCCACCCATTTGGCGGGTTCCCAATATTGTACCTGTGAATCATGTAAACCGGTAGTCACCAGCAAGTGCGGATAAGCCTGCGCCGTGACATTGTCATACGGACTATAGCTTTTCATATACTCATAATACTGAGGATTCTGTGGATTTCCCCACTCTTCAAACTCACCAGTCGTAAGAGGGATCGACTCATCAAGCATCGTTGTCACAACATCAACAAATGGCACCTGAGCGATCACACCGTGGAATAGCTCAGGACGTTCATTAATCGCAACGCCCATCAACATCCCGCCTGCACTACCGCCCATCGCATAACAGAGTGAAGGAGAGCCATATCCCAGCTTTAACAATGCGTCGCAGGCATCAAGATAATCATTGAAGGTATTTTTCTTTTTCAGAAATTTACCGTCTTCATACCACTGTTGCCCCAGCTCACCGCCACCACGAACATGCACAATGGCGTAGACAAAACCACGATCCAATAAACTTAAGCGGCTGTAACTAAAATCAGCATCAATGCTTGCACCGTAAGATCCATAACCGTACACCAACAGTGGATTATGTCCTTTCTGGAAATGCTTGCGATGATAAACCAGCGAAACCGGAACTTCGACGCCATCGCGAGAAGTGATCCACAGATGTTCACTACGGTAATTCGCCGCTTCGAAACCGGGGACTTCCATTTGTTTCAGCACCCGGCGTTCCCCCGTATCCATATCCAGTTCAAACAAAGTATCTGGCGTGGTCATTGACGAATAACCGTAACGCAATCGCGAGGTCTCTGGTTCCGGGTTATATGCTATCCAGGTCACATAGGCCGGATCGTCAAAAGCAATGCCGATAACTTCCCGCGTTTTGCGATTGATCTGTCGCAGACTGGTCAAGCCACGCTGGCGTTCTTCAACAACCAGCCAGTCCGTAAACAGCGTAAAGCCCTCCAGCATGATGTTATCGCGCGGTGGAATTAACTCTTCCCACTCCAGCTCATCACGCATTCGAGTACGGTATAAACCAAAATTTTTACCATTGCGGTTGGAACGCAAATAAAACCGATGTTGATAGTGATCGAGACTGTACTCATGGCCTTTGCGCCGCGGTAAAAAGACAAATGGCTCGGCATCAGCCAGTTCTGCATCTAACAGACGAACTTCGCTGGTGGTGGCGCTGGCGAGATGAATGACCACATAATGGTTCGAAGTCGTTTTATGCAGGCTGACATAAAAGGTCTCGTCTTTTTCTTCGTAAATCAGTTTATCTTGAGATGTTGGTGTGCCTATGGAATGGCGCCAGACCTGATAAGGCAGCAGCGTCACCGGATGTTTGCGCACATAGTAAAAAGTCCAGGAATCATTCGCCCAGACAAAGCTGGGTTCAACATTATCAAGAAGTTCTGGATACCAATTACCTGTTTCAAGATTGCGAAAACGGATGCCGTACTGGCGTCGGGAGAGGAAATCTTCCGCCAGCGCCATAATGGTGTTATCGGGCGTAACCGACATTCCACCCATGGAATAAAATTCGCTGTGCGCCGCCCGCTTGTTTGCATCAAGCAAAGTCTCCCATTCGTCCCATTCTTCACTAAACGCCGACTGACGCTGATAGATGGCATATTCACAGCCTGGTTCATAAATATGCCGATAGCGATAGCCATTTTTAATGTAAGGCGCAGAAATTTCTTTTTGCGGTATACGATCGATGATCTCTTTTAATATTCTATCCTGCAAAGCCTGCTGTGAAGCCATCACCTGGTGACCATAGCTATTTTCTTGTTGCAGATAATCCAACACTTCCGGCTGCGAGCGCGTGTCATCCCGCAGCCAATAGTAATTGTCGATGCGTGTGTCGCCATGAAGTGTCATGACGTGAGGAATTTGGGTCGCTTTTGGTGGCATGTGATTGTTCTTTCAGATTGAAACATCTTATAAGGGTGGCAAAACTCACCAGGGATGCAAGCGAAACAGGATAGTCATTGCATCGATATTGACACGTTATGGCATGAAAATAGAAATAGCGCAGGTTGACATCATCCGCCTGCTCAGGTGTTTACGTTGGTTTGTTTAATACAATAACGTTAGTGGCAGCATAACTCAGAAAATAGATTTCCAGCGCCTCTTCTTTATTACGGACACTTTTCATCAGCGTTGCGATTCGAACAGTTGTCCGTTCAATAAGTATTGCGACCCTGCTCACCAGGGTCGACGGTGATTAACGGCGCTGATATTCCGCCACTCCCACTTTACAGTCCACATTCACCAGATAATGAATATCGGCACTTTTACCGCGCACGGTCAACGGCACTGACCATTTGCCCTCTTTGCCCTGAATATCCTGCAAACTGACCCAAGCCACCGGGTCGACCTGGCCAACGATTTTTTGATCGTCTACCCAGCGCGCCACGCGGTTTTGTTGGTAGTCACGTTTCACACTCGCCGCAATTCCGGCAGCATCCAGACCTTCACATTTGGGAAAAGTAACCGACTTGCTGGTTTCGTTATTGGCAGCGAAAACTGATGCACAGGCGGAAGCCAACAACAGCCCCAACAACGCTCCTCTTTTTTTCATGTTTTTCTCCATAGCACAATGATTCAGGAGAAAGCATGGTACAAATTGTCAGGAGCGCAAGTGACTTCAAGCTGCGTGAGCTTCATCTTCCACATCAGGGCCCGTATCGACCACCTGCGGAGACGGCAATTTGCCAGTTTTCAGGATTGTGCTCAACACATCTTTCTGTTCAGCCAACCATAGTGAAAGGGCTTCTCGTTGCTCGTCTTCCATTTTCACCGGGGAATTTGTCAGCCAGGTGTCGAGAAGATCTGCTGTATCGAGCATTTTGTCATAAGCATCGGCTTCCTTTTTGCTGGTAAACGACATCTTCTCTTCGCCCTCACGAATGACCACATATTTAACTTCAACCGCCATTTGCAGCCTCTCAGAATAACTGTAATTTTATACAGTATATTTCTTTTTGACTGGGAAATCAACATTAGCAATAAAGACATGCGCAAACGTTTTCGTTTATACTGCGCGCGGAATTAATCAGGGGATATTCGTTATGACGTTATTAGGCACTGCGCTGCGTCCGGCAGCAACTCGCGTGATGTTATTAGGCTCCGGTGAATTGGGTAAAGAAGTGGCAATCGAGTGTCAGCGCCTTGGCATAGAGGTAATTGCTGTCGATCGCTATGCTGACGCACCAGCCATGCATGTCGCACATCGTTCTCATGTCATTAATATGTTGGATGGTGATGCATTGCGCCGTGTGGTTGAACAGGAAAAGCCGCATTATATCGTGCCGGAGATCGAAGCTATTGCCACCGATATGCTGCTCCAGCTTGAAGAGGAAGGACTGAATATTGTCCCCTGCGCTCGCGCAACGAAATTAACGATGAATCGCGAGGGGATCCGTCGCCTGGCGGCAGAAGAGCTGCAACTGCCCACTTCAACTTATCGTTTTGCCGATAGCGAAAGCCTTTTCCGCGAGGCGGTTGCCGACATCGGCTATCCCTGCATTGTTAAACCGGTGATGAGTTCCTCTGGCAAGGGGCAGACATTTATTCGCTCTGCCGAACAGCTTAGCCAGGCATGGGAATACGCCCAGCAAGGCGGTCGCGCCGGAGCGGGTCGCGTGATTGTTGAAGGCGTGGTTAAGTTTGACTTCGAAATTACATTACTGACCGTCAGTGCCGCGGATGGAGTCCATTTCTGTGCCCCCGTAGGCCATCGCCAGGAAGATGGCGACTACCGGGAATCATGGCAACCACAGCAAATGAGTCCGCTGGCCCTGGAACGCGCGCAGGAAATTGCCCGCAAAGTGGTACTGGCGCTGGGCGGTTATGGTCTGTTTGGCGTCGAGTTGTTTGTTTGTGGTGATGAGGTGATTTTCAGCGAAGTCTCCCCTCGCCCGCATGATACCGGGATGGTGACGTTAATTTCCCAGGATCTTTCGGAGTTTGCCCTGCACGTACGCGCTTTTCTCGGTCTTCCGGTTGGCGCTATTCGCCAGTATGGTCCGGCCGCTTCAGCCGTTATCCTGCCGCAACTGACCAGCCAGAACATCACGTTTGATAATGTGCAGAATGCCGTTGGCGCAGGTTTGCAGATTCGTTTATTTGGTAAGCCGGAAATTGATGGCAGCCGTCGTCTGGGGGTAGCGCTGGCGACCGCAGAGAGTGTTGATGAGGCCATTGAACGTGCGAAGCTCGCCGCCGGACAGGTGAAAGTACAAGGTTAAACCCGGCAAAAAACGCGACAAAAATGCCCGATTAACAATCGGGCATTTTGATTCTTACAGCTTCGCGCCTTCTACAGCTTCGCGCGCCAGCTTAGTAATACGGTCGTAATCGCCCGCTTCCAGCGCATCTGCCGGAACCAGCCAGGAACCACCGATGCACAGTACGCTTTTCAGCGCCAGGTAATCACGGTAGTTAGCCGGGGAAATACCACCCGTCGGGCAGAAACGAACCTGGGAGAACGGACCTGCAATCGCCTGCAGGGCTTTCACGCCGCCGTTAGCTTCAGCCGGGAAGAATTTAAACTCTTTCAGGCCGTAGTCCATACCCAGCATCAATTCAGACACCGTGCTGATGCCCGGAATCAGAGGAATAGTGCCTTCGGTCGCCGCTTTCAGCAGTGGCTCGGTCAGACCCGGGCTAATGGCGAACTGCGCACCCGCTTCGGTCACTTCCGCCAGTTGCTGCGGATTCAGCACCGTACCGGCACCAACAATCGCTTCAGGCACTTCTTTGGCGATAGCACGGATAGCGTCAACGGCACACTCGGTACGCAGGGTCACTTCCAGAACGCGCACCCCACCAGCAACCAACGCTTTTGCCATTGGCACCGCGTGTTCCAGTTTTTTTACCACGATAACCGGTACAACCGGGCCGGTGGTCAGGATTGATTCTGCACTTGTTTTCCAGTTTTTCATCAGAGTTTTTCTCTCGCCTGATTACAAATTTTGTCGTCTTAAAAAGTGATACAGGTTGCGCCCTGTTCGGCACCGGACAGTTTTTCGCGCAAGGCACTGAATAACTCACGTCCTGTTCCCACGCGTGACGCGCTCAGGTCAGGGATGTGCGGTTCACGAGCGGCCAGTTCCGCTTCGTCTACCAACAGCGTCAGTTCGCCTGTCTGTCCATTCACACGAATGATGTCCCCATCGCGTACTTTCGCCAGCAGTCCGCCATCGTAGGCTTCTGGTGTTACATGGATAGCTGACGGCACTTTACCTGATGCCCCGGAGAGACGTCCATCGGTAACTAACGCAATTTTGAAACACCGGTCCAATAATACACCAAGTGGCGGCATGAGTTTATGTAATTCTGGCATTCCGTTCGCTTTTGGTCCCTGATGACGGACAACAACGACACAATCACGGTCCAGCATCCCCGCTTCAAAAGCAGGCATAACATCATGCTGGCTTTCAAAAACGACAGCAGGCGCCTCAATAATCTGATTTTCTAACGGCACAGCAGAGGTTTTCATAACAGCACGACCCAAGTTGCCGCTTAAAACTTTTGTCCCGCCATGATGCGAAAACGGCTGTTCGAAAGAGGCAATCACATTGCTATCAAGCGATTTTTCTGCGCCTTCGCGCCAGTCCAGTTTGCCATTATTCAGCCACGGTTCGAGGGTGTAACGCGAGAGACCAAAGCCCGCAACCGTGTTGACATCTTCATGCAACAGACCCGCCTTGAGCAGTTCACGCACCAGCACCGGCACACCACCCGCAGCCTGGAAGTGGTTTATATCGGCTGGACCGTTTGGATACAGACGCGCCATCAGCGGAACGACATCAGAAAGATCGGAGAAATCATCCCAGTTAATCTGGATACCCGCAGCACGCGCCATCGCCACCAGATGCATCGTGTGGTTAGTGGAGCCACCTGTTGCCAGCAGCGCAACAATACCGTTCACCACCACTTTCTCATCGATCATCTTACCGATTGGCATCCATTCGTTGCCATTACCGGTCATACGCGTTACCTGGCGCGCGGCAGCGGCAGTTAATGCATCACGCAATGGAGAGTCAGGATGAACAAATGAAGAGCCAGGCAACTGCATCCCCATAAATTCAACCACCATTTGGTTGGTATTGGCGGTGCCGTAGAAAGTACAGGTTCCCGGAGCATGGTAAGACGCCGCTTCTGACTCCAGCAGCGCCATACGATCCACTTTCCCTTCTGCATAAAGCTGACGAATACGAACTTTTTCTTTATTTGGCAGACCGCTTGCCATTGGCCCTGATGGCACAAATACCGCAGGTAAATGACCGAACGACAGTGCCGCCATCGTCAACCCGGGAACTATCTTATCGCATACGCCGAGGAACAGCGCGCCATCAAACATATTATGAGACAGCCCCACAGCCGCAGACATCGCAATCACTTCGCGGCTTAACAGGGATAGTTCCATTCCGTCCTGCCCCTGAGTTACACCATCGCACATCGCTGGTACGCCACCAGCGACCTGACCGACTGCGTTAGCTTCATGCAGTGCTTTACGAATGATCTCAGGATAATGTTCATAAGGCTGATGAGCAGAGAGCATGTCGTTATAGGAGGTGATGATGGCGATATTGTTACGCAACATGCTTTTCAGGGAGGCTTTGTCTTCTGGCTGGCAAGCGGCGAAACCGTGGGCCAGGTTACCGCATGCCAACTGCGAACGATGAACGGTCGAGGTTTTCGCTTGTTCTATCCGGGCGAGGTAAGCAGAGCGAGTCTCGCGCGAACGTTCAATAATTCGATTTGTTACGCGTAACAATTGTGGATTCATAAAGGCTCCTGAAATTGAGTTGTCAGAGCAGGATGATTCACAACGCGTTTCAGTCAGTGAATTTATGAAAGAAACGCCTGTAACCGGAGCTCATAGGGCAGAAACGTTTCAGTCAGTGTAATAAAAAAAGCCTCGCGGGTGAATCCACACGAGGCTTAAAAGTGTAAAAATTGCTCTACAATCTGTGCAAGATCATGTTACCGGTAAAATAACCATTAAGGATGAGTCGAGATATTACTCAAACTCATTCCAGGAACGGCCATCACGGGTAATCATCGCCACCGAAGCAACCGGTCCCCAGGTCCCGGCCTGGTATGGTTTCGGCGCATCGTTGTCCATCGCCCACGCTTCAGTAATGGAGTCCACCCATTTCCACGCTTCTTCCACTTCGTCGCGACGTACAAACAGCGCCTGAATGCCGCGCATCGTTTCCAGCAGCAACCGTTCATAAGCATCGGCGAGATGTGTCTGATTGAAGGTCTCCGAATAGCTCAGATCCAGCTTGGTCGTTTGTAGATTGTGCTTATGGTCGAGGCCAGGAACCTTATTCAGTACCTGGATATCCACACCTTCATCAGGTTGCAGGCGGATAGTCAGTTTATTCTGCGGCAGATCCTGCCAGGACTCTTTAAACAGATTCAGCTCAGGTGATTTGAAATAGACCACCACCTCGGAGCATTTGGTCGGCAGACGTTTACCGGTACGCAGGTAGAATGGTACGCCAGCCCAACGCCAGTTATCGATGTCAACGCGGATTGCCACGAAAGTTTCGGTGCAACTGCTTTTGTTCGCGCCCTCTTCTTCCAGATAACCCGGAACTTTCTTGCCCTGAGCGAAACCTGCGGTGTATTGTCCGCGAACCGTTTTTTCGCGCACATTGGAACGGTCAATTCGGCGCAGAGACTTCAGCACTTTCACTTTTTCATCGCGGATATTATCGGCGCTCAGATCAGACGGCGGAGACATTGCAATCATGCAGAGAATTTGCAGCAGATGGTTCTGGACCATATCGCGCATTTGTCCCGCTTTATCAAAATAGCCCCAGCGCCCTTCAATCCCGACTTCTTCTGCTACCGTGATCTCAACATGATCAATGGTGCGATTGTCCCAGTTGTTCACAAACAGGGAGTTAGCAAAACGCAGTGCCAACAGGTTAAGTACCGTCTCTTTCCCCAGATAGTGGTCGATACGATAAACCTGACACTCTTCGAAGTATTCACCCACCTGATCGTTGATTTCACGGGAAGTTGCCAGCGATGTCCCCAGCGGTTTTTCCATCACCACACGCGCCGGTTTGGCGTTAAGTTTTGCCTCGCCCAATCCTTTGCAGATCGCGCCAAAAGTACTCGGCGGCATGGCAAAATAGTTAATCGTAATACGATTTTTTTGATCCAGCAGCGCGCCAAGGCGGCTGAATGCGGCAGTATCGTTGACATCAAGATTACAAAAATCCAGACGCGCACTCAGGGTGTCCCATAAACCTTCATCAATGGTTTCTTTCATGAAAGTTTCGAGCGCCTCGCGGACAACTTTTGTGTATGCCGCTTTGTCCCAGTCAGCACGACCCACGCCGATAATCCGGGTTTCCGGATTGAGCTGACCGGCTTTTTCCAGTTGATACAGGGAAGGCAGCAATTTACGACGCGCAAGGTCGCCTTTCGCGCCGAAAATGACCAGGTCACAGGCCTGGGCTGTTTGCGTTACCGCCATGTCATTCTCCTTAAATTAACTAACCCGGTACTTAAGCCTGGGTATACTTGTAATTTTCTTACAATGCACTGTACTGCTTTTACGAGCTTGCGAAAACTGTAAACGCTTATCCACCCGTGCGATTACCGTAAAAGCCCCTGAAGCGCGATAAAACTGATAAAAAAATCATCGTTTTTGTCATTTTCTCATTCGATAAAAATCTGACATCGATCATGTAATGAAAAAAAAATAACAACTTTTTTATCCGCTTTTGCCATTAAAGCAACACACAGGCGTAATATCAGACAAAATTGCATTTCGATTTCTTTCAGTGCGGAAATCATCATTACCCGTGAGTCTCTTTACATCATGAATATGCTGGAAAAAATCCAGTCTCAACTGGAACATTTGAGCAAATCAGAACGCAAAGTTGCTGAGGTCATTCTTGCTTCGCCAGACAATGCGATCCATTCGAGTATTGCTGCTCTGGCGCTGGAAGCCAACGTCAGCGAACCGACGGTGAACCGATTCTGTCGCAGCATGGACACCCGCGGTTTTCCTGATTTTAAATTGCATCTGGCACAAAGTCTGGCTAATGGCACTCCCTATGTTAATCGCAACGTCAATGAAGATGACAGCGTTGAATCATACACGGGGAAAATATTTGAGTCGGCAATGGCGACACTCGATCACGTTCGCCACTCGCTGGACAAATCCGCCGTCAACCGTGCTGTCGATCTCCTCACTCAGGCAAAGAAAATAGCCTTTTTCGGGTTGGGTTCTTCTGCCGCCGTCGCCCACGATGCGATGAATAAGTTTTTTCGCTTCAATGTTCCAGTAATCTACTCTGACGATATCGTGCTGCAACGAATGAGTTGTATGAATTGTAGCGACGGAGACGTCGTTGTGCTGATTTCTCACACCGGAAGAACTAAAAATCTTGTCGAACTGGCGCAGCTGGCGCGAGAAAACGATGCTATGGTAATCGCCCTCACCTCCACGGGAACACCTCTCGCCCAGGAAGCGACACTGGCAATTACACTCGACGTACCGGAAGATACTGACATTTATATGCCCATGGTCTCTCGACTTGCGCAGTTGACCGTGATAGATGTGCTGGCAACAGGATTTACTTTGCGACGCGGTGCAAAATTCAGAGATAACTTGAAGCGGGTCAAGGAAGCTCTTAAAGAATCGCGTTTTGATAAGCAGTTACTTAATCTCGGTGACGATCGCTAAATCGATTATCACTGCTCTATTCTTATACGACATTCGCATGTGTCTAATTCACAACCATTATGGTTTTAATTTATGCGAATTTCATGTTCAAGCAACACCTGGGTGTTTCAGTCAACGGAGTATTACATGTCCAGAAGGCTTCGCAGAACCAAAATCGTTACCACGTTAGGCCCGGCTACCGATCGCGATAACAACCTTGAGAAGGTTATCGCCGCGGGTGCAAACGTCGTACGAATGAATTTTTCTCATGGCTCGCCTGAAGACCACAAAATGCGCGCGGATAAAGTTCGTGAAATTGCCGCAAAACTGGGGCGTCATGTGGCTATTCTCGGTGACCTTCAGGGGCCCAAGATTCGTGTATCAACCTTTAAAGAAGGTAAAGTTTTCCTCAATATTGGGGATAAATTCCTGTTGGACGCCAACCTGGGTAAAGGTGAAGGCGATAAAGAAAAAGTCGGTATCGACTATAAAGGTCTCCCTGCTGACGTTGTACCTGGCGATATTCTGCTGCTGGACGATGGTCGCGTGCAGTTGAAAGTGCTGGAAGTTAAGGGCATGCAAGTGTTCACTGAAGTTACTGTCGGCGGCCCGCTCTCCAACAATAAAGGGATCAACAAACTTGGCGGCGGCCTGTCGGCTGAAGCCCTGACCGAAAAAGACAAAGCAGACATTAAGACTGCCGCTCTGATTGGCGTAGATTATCTGGCCGTCTCCTTCCCGCGCTGCGGCGAAGATCTGAACTATGCCCGCCGTCTGGCTCGCGAGGCGGGTTGCGACGCGAAAATTGTCGCCAAAGTTGAACGTGCGGAAGCCGTTTGCAGTCAGGATGCGATGGACGATATTATCCTCGCCTCTGACGTGGTGATGGTAGCGCGTGGCGACCTCGGTGTTGAAATTGGCGACCCGGAACTGGTGGGCATTCAGAAAGCGTTGATCCGTCGCGCTCGTCAGCTGAACCGTGCGGTAATTACGGCAACTCAGATGATGGAGTCGATGATCACCAACCCGATGCCGACTCGTGCAGAAGTCATGGACGTGGCAAACGCCGTACTGGATGGTACCGATGCTGTGATGTTGTCTGCAGAAACCGCTGCCGGTCAGTATCCGTCAGAAACGGTTGCCGCAATGGCGCGTGTTTGTCTGGGGGCCGAAAAGATCCCGAGCATCAACGTTTCAAAACACCGTCTGGACGTTCAGTTCGACAATGTGGAAGAAGCTATCGCGATGTCGGCAATGTACGCGGCTAACCATCTGAAAGGCGTTACCGCAATCATTACCATGACCGAATCCGGCCGTACCGCGCTGATGACCTCTCGTATTAGCTCTGGCCTACCTATTTTCGCAATGTCTCGTCATGAGCGTACCCTGAACCTGACCGCGCTGTATCGTGGCGTTACCCCGGTTTACTTTGATAGCGCCAATGAAGGCGTCGCGGCTGCCAACGAGGCAGTTAATGTGCTGCGCGATAAAGGTTACCTGATGTCGGGTGACCTGGTCATTGTCACCCAGGGCGACGTAATGAGCACGGTGGGCTCTACCAACACTACGCGTATTTTAACGGTAGAGTAAGTATGTTGCCGGATGTGGCATGAACGCCTTGTCTGGCCTACAATATTGTGATAATTCAAAAAATTACAATTAACTTGTAGACCAGATAAGCATGCGCATCGGGCCCGTCATCAGATTAAAGCCTCTCCTCGTGAGAGGCTTTCTATTTTTTGATGGGATAGAGATCTTTGCGTTTATATGGCTGGATTTCGCCCGGCTTGCGAGTCTTGAGCAATTTTAAAATCCAGGTGTATTGCTCTGGATGTGGTCCCACAAAAATCTCGACTTCTTCATTCATTCGCCGCGCAATTGTATGATCATCCGCGTCTAACAGATCATCCATCGGTGGGCGAACCTGAATCGTCAGGCGATGCGTTTTCCCATCATAGATTGGAAATAAGGGGACAACACGCGCACGACACACTTTCATCAAACGACCAATCGCAGGCAGCGTTGCTTTGTAAGTAGCGAAGAAATCAACAAACTCACTATGTTCCGGGCCATGATCCTGATCCGGTAAATAATAGCCCCAGTATCCCTGACGAACCGACTGGATGAACGGTTTAATACCATCATTTCGCGCGTGCAAACGACCACCAAAACGACGTCGTACCGTGTTCCAGACATAATCAAAAACCGGGTTACCCTGGTTGTGGAACATCGCCGCCATTTTCTGCCCTTGCGAAGCCATCAGCATGGCGGGGATATCAACTGCCCAACCGTGCGGAACAAGAAAGATCACTTTCTCGTCGTTGCGTCGCATCTCTTCAATGATCTCCAGCCCCTGCCAGTCTACCCGTGGCTGAATTTTCCCTGGCCCGCGTAGCGCCAACTCCGCCATCATCACCATTGCCTGCGGCGCGGTGGCAAACATCTCATCAACAATAGCTTCGCGTTCAGCTTCGCTACGTTCTGGAAAACAAAGCGACAAATTAATCAACGCACGACGGCGCGAGCTTTTACCTAATCGTCCAGCAAAACGGCCCAGTCGCGCCAGAATGGGATCGCGGAATTTCGGCGGTGTTAAGGCAATACCAGCCATCGCCGCCACGCCCAGCCAGGCGCCCCAGTAACGCGGATGGCGAAAGGATTTATCAAACTCAGGAATGTATTCGCTATTATTTTTTTTCGTTTCCATGCTTTTCCAGTTTCGGATAAGGCAAAATCAATCTGCTGATAGTGTAGCGGCGCAGCTTGCCCCGCACCAAATAAAAAAGCCGGTACTGACTGCGTACCGGCTGCGAATGGATGTTAATTAATCAAACCGTAGCTGTGGCACAATCTCTTTGGCCTGTGCAAGGAATTCGCGGCGATCGGAGCCGGTCAGACCTTCAGTACGCGGCAGTTTCGCCGTCAGTGGGTTCACAGCCTGCTGGTTAATCCATACTTCATAATGTAAATGCGGCCCGGTTGAACGCCCGGTATTGCCCGAAAGCGCAATACGATCGCCACGTTTCACCTTCTGCCCCTGTTTCACTAAAATTTTACGCAGGTGCATATAACGCGTGGTATAGCTGCGACCATGACGAATAGCAACATAATAACCCGCAGCTCCACTGCGCTTAGCGACAACGACTTCACCGTCACCAACCGACAGCACTGGCGTCCCTTGCGGCATGGCAAAATCGACACCTCTGTGCGGCGCGACGCGCCCCGTTACCGGGTTCTGGCGGCGAGGGTTAAAATTAGACGAGATGCGGAACTGTTTCGCCGTCGGGAATCGCAAGAATCCCTTCGCCAGACCAGTACCGTTACGATCATAGAATTTGCCATCTTCGGCGCGAATAGCGTAGTAATCTTTACCTTCGGAGCGCAAACGCACGCCCAGCAACTGACTTTGTTCGCGTTTGCCATCCAGCATTTCGCGTGACATTAATACCGCAAATTCATCGCCTTTTTTAAGTTTGCGGAAGTCCATCTGCCACTGCATCGCTTTAATCACCGCGCTCACTTCAGCGCTGGTTAGCCCGGCGTTTTTGGCACTGGCGACAAAACTCGCCCCAACGGTGCCTTTCAGTAGATTGTTAACCCACTCCCCTTGCTGCATTTCGCTGGTCATCTTAAAACCGTTAGCGGCAGTACGCTCATAGGTGCGAGTTTCGCGGCGAGAGACTTCCCACGTCAGACGTTGTAAATCGCCCTCAGCGGTTAATGTCCAGGAAAGTTGTTGACCAATTTTCAAGTTACGCAAATCTTTATCAGCAGCAGCTAACTGGGTGATATCCCCCATATCAATACCATATTGATTGAGAATGCTGCTTAGTGTATCGCCTGTGGAAACGACATATTCATGAACACCCGCTTCACCGGCGATTTTATCGTCCAGTTCGTCCTGAGGAATGGCTTCATCTTCTTGTGCGGCCTGATCAATCGGCTCACTGGCCTCAGGTAAAAGTGAACGGATTTCGTTCTGTTCCAGCTCAATCGTTTTGACAATTGGTGAGACATCGCGGTGATAAACGTAAGGCCGCCAGACAGCGACGGCCAAAGTAAGAACGGTAAGCGACCCCAACATCACGCGGTGTGGTCGCGGTAAATTATTAAACGCCAGGGCGACAGAGCGGGCTATCTGTTGCACGTAATCACTTCCTCATTAATCTCCTTTCAGGCAGCTCGCATACTGGTTGGCTAATTGGTTCAGGAATTCTGAATAGCTCGTTTTTCCCAGTTTGATATTCGTCCCAAGGGGATCCAACGTTCCCATACGAACGGATGTCCCTCGTGCGACGCTTTCAACGACAGCGGGCCTGAACTGTGGCTCAGCAAAAACGCAGGTTGCTTTTTGCTCAACCAACTGTGTTCTTATTTCATGTAAACGCTGCGCGCCCGGTTGAATCTCAGGGTTAACGGTAAAATGACCAAGTGGTGTCAGTCCGAACTGTTTTTCGAAGTAGCCGTAAGCATCGTGAAAAACGAAATACCCCTTTCCCTTAAGCGGCGCGAGCTCGTTACC
This sequence comes from Escherichia albertii NBRC 107761 = DSM 17582, assembly GCF_000759775.1. Lineage (GTDB taxonomy): Bacteria > Pseudomonadota > Gammaproteobacteria > Enterobacterales > Enterobacteriaceae > Escherichia > Escherichia albertii. The sequence goes on along the minus strand of NZ_BBMY01000022.1, from coordinate 17,253 downwards.
AACCTGTTTTTCGGTTGAGGTTAATTGTGCCTCAAAATCCTTCAGGTTGGCGTCAAGTTTGGCTCGACTTTGCGGCATAAGTTCTACTAATTTTCCATGGATTGCAACCGCTGTAGCCCGCGCTATCTCTGGGGAAAGCCAGAGATGCATATTGAAATCGCCGTGATGGTGATCTTCGTCACTTTTTTCTCCATGATCGTGATCATCATCATCGTCGTGAATACTTTTCATCAGTAGCGGTTTTACATTCTCCAGCTGCGCAATCGTTACCTGTTTCACCTCGGGTAATTTACTCACTGGTTTTTGCATGAACGCCTCCATCTCTGGGCCAACCCAGACTACTAAGTCCGCGTTCTGTAAGCGTTTTACATCTGATGGACGTAGTGAATAGTCATGTTCGGAAGCGCCATCGGGGAGCAATACTTCGGTTTCTGTAACCCCATTGGCAATAGCAGAAGCGATGAAACCAATGGGCTTAAGCGAAGCGACAACGGCGGCATCTGCGGCCTGTGTTGCGCCGCCCCAGAGAGCGACGGATAATGCAGCGAAAAGAAGCGTTTTTTTATGTAACATAATGCGACCAATCATCGTAATGAATATGAGAAATGTGATATTATAACATTTCATGACTACTGCAAGACTAAAATTAACATGACAAGTCTGGTTTCCCTGGAAAACGTCTCGGTCTCATTTGGCCAACGCCGCGTCCTCTCTGATGTGTCGCTGGAATTAAAACCTGGAAAAATTTTGACCTTACTTGGGCCGAACGGCGCAGGTAAGTCTACGCTGGTGCGGGTCGTACTCGGACTGGTGACACCTGATGAAGGTGTTATCAAGCGCTACGGAAAACTACGCATCGGCTATGTGCCGCAAAAATTGTATCTCGACACCACGTTGCCACTGACTGTAAACCGTTTTTTACGCTTACGCCCTGATACGCATAAAGAAGATATCCTTCCTGCACTGAAACGGGTACAGGCCGGGCATCTGATTGATGCGCCAATGCAAAAACTCTCAGGCGGTGAAACACAGCGCGTACTGCTGGCTCGCGCATTGTTAAATAAACCGCAGTTATTGGTGCTGGATGAACCCACGCAGGGCGTGGACGTAAACGGTCAGGTCGCGTTATATGATCTTATAGACCAGTTGCGCCGTGAGCTGAATTGTGGCGTTTTAATGGTTTCCCACGATCTGCATCTGGTGATGGCAAAAACCGATGAAGTACTTTGCCTGAATCATCACATCTGCTGTTCTGGCACCCCGGAAGTGGTTTCTCTGCATCCAGAATTTATTTCAATGTTTGGCCCTCGCGGTGCGGAGCAACTGGGAATTTACCGCCATCATCATAATCACCGCCACGATTTACAGGGTCGGATTATTCTACGTCGGGGAAATGATCGCTCATGATTGAATTATTATTTCCCGGTTGGTTAGCCGGGATCATGCTGGCCTGTGCCGCAGGTCCACTGGGTTCATTTGTTGTCTGGCGTCGTATGTCATATTTTGGCGATACGCTGGCTCACGCGTCGTTACTTGGCGTCGCGTTTGGTTTATTGCTGAATATTAATCCATTCTATGCGGTGATTGCTGTTACGCTACTGCTGGCGGGCGGCCTGGTGTGGCTGGAAAAGCGTCCACAACTTGCGATTGATACCCTACTGGGCATTATGGCGCACAGCGCATTGTCGCTGGGTCTGGTGGTCGTCAGTCTGATGTCTAACATCCGCGTTGATTTGATGGCATATCTGTTTGGTGATTTGTTAGCTGTAACACCGGAAGATCTTATATCCATCGCAATTGGCGTTGTTATTGTCGTGGCAATTCTGTTCTGGCAATGGCGTAATTTACTGTCGATGACCATTAGTCCTGACCTGGCGTTTGTCGATGACGTGAAATTACAGCGTGTTAAGTTATTGTTGATGCTGGTAACGGCGTTGACAATTGGTGTAGCGATGAAGTTTGTCGGCGCGTTGATTATTACTTCACTGCTGATTATTCCAGCCGCCACAGCACGTCGCTTCGCCCGCACGCCAGAACAGATGGCTGGCGCCGCCGTTATAGTGGGAATGGTAGCCGTAACAGGCGGTTTAACTTTTTCCGCGTTTTATGATACGCCAGCAGGTCCGTCAGTGGTGCTGTGCGCTGCGCTGCTGTTTATCATCAGTATGATGAAAAAACAGGCCAGTTAATTTGTACCTGAATACAATTGTCGGATGCGGCGTAAACGCCTTATCCGACCTACGGGTTTGCTACTTCTGGCAAGCCTGACAGGACGCGAACAGCGTCGCATCAGGCTCATTGCCAATGTCGGATGCGGCGCAAGCGCCTTATCCGACCTACGGCATTTCTGGCGGCGTGATGCCGAAATGGTTCCACGCTCGCGCTGTTGCCATACGCCCACGCGGCGTACGTTGCAAAAAGCCCTGCTGAATTAAATAAGGTTCCAGCACATCCTCAATGGTTTCGCGTTCTTCGCCAATGGCTGCCGCCAGGTTATCCAGTCCTACCGGACCGCCGAAAAACTTATCGATCACCGCCAGCAATAATTTACGATCCATATAATCGAAACCTTCGGCATCGACATTCAGCATGTCCAGCGCCTGGGCAGCGACGTCTGCTGAAATGGTGCCATCGTGTTTCACTTCGGCAAAATCGCGCACGCGACGCAACAGGCGGTTGGCGATACGTGGCGTACCACGCGCCCGACGCGCCACTTCCAGCGCGCCATCGTCACTCATCTCAAGCCCCATAAAACGCGCGCTACGACTAACGATATATTGCAAATCGGGAACCTGGTAAAACTCAAGACGCTGCACAATACCGAAACGATCGCGCAATGGCGACGTCAACGAACCAGCACGAGTGGTCGCGCCAATAAGGGTAAACGGTGGAAGATCGATTTTAATCGAACGCGCCGCGGGCCCTTCACCGATCATGATATCCAGTTGGTAGTCTTCCATTGCCGGATACAACACCTCTTCCACGACCGGCGAAAGACGGTGAATTTCATCGATAAACAGCACATCGTGCGGTTCAAGATTAGTGAGCATTGCCGCCAGATCACCCGCTTTTTCTAAAACCGGGCCAGACGTTGTGCGCAAATTAACCCCCATTTCATTAGCGACAATGTTGGCAAGCGTGGTTTTCCCCAACCCTGGCGGACCAAATATCAACAGATGATCGAGGGCATCCCCGCGCAGTTTAGCCGCTTTGATGAAAATCTCCATCTGCGAGCGGACCTGCGGCTGACCAACATACTCTTCAAGTAATTTGGGGCGAATGGCGCGATCTGCCACATCTTCCGGCAAAGTCGTACCGGCAGAAATCAGACGGTCTGCTTCAATCATCCTTTACCTCATAACGCGGCGCGCAGGGCTTCGCGAATTAATGTTTCACTGCTGGCATCAGGCCGAGCGATTTTGCTCACCATGCGGCTGGCTTCTTGTGGTTTATAGCCCAGCGCCACCAGCGCAGCAACCGCTTCCTGTTCGGCATCTTCAGTTGCCGGACTTGCCGGGGATGTCAGTACCAGATCTGTCGCAGGTGTAAACAGATCGCCATGCAAGCCTTTAAAGCGATCTTTCATTTCAACAATCAGGCGTTCGGCGGTTTTCTTACCTATACCAGGCAACTTCACCAGCGCCGCAGGTTCTTCACGCTCAACGGCATTTACAAATTGCTGTGCTGACATGCCAGACAGAATCGCCAGAGCAAGTTTTGGGCCAACGCCGTTAGTTTTGATCAACTCTTTAAACAGCGTGCGCTCTTGTTTATTGTTAAAACCGTACAGCAGTTGCGCGTCTTCACGTACCACAAAGTGAGTGAAAACAATCGCTTCTTGCCCCGCTTCCGGGAGTTCGTAAAAACAGGTCATCGGCATATGAACTTCATAGCCTACGCCGCCCACTTCAAGTAACACCAGCGGGGGTTGTTTTTCCAGAATAATGCCTCTGAGTCTGCCTATCACATGACGCTCCAGGATAACGAATTAAAGATAGTGTTGTATGATAAAAAAATGCTGGATAGATATCCAGCGAGATATTGATGATAAACCCAAATTATTCACCGCGATTCGCATATTATTTCACCAGTCCGGCCAACGGGAAGTAACGTGTTTCCACATAGCATGTACTGGGCTAATTTATCATTCTGTCCTGCAACATTCACCAGAGGAGTACCATTGACATAGTCAAACCAGACATTGACATATTCTTCGCCAGTAAATAAATCATTGCTGTATTCGCTGGTATCACAACGCCTTTGCTCAATATCACGAAAACAATGGTTACTGGCGCCACACCCTCCAGCTTTATTAACAATACAAATATTGACCTGATAAAACTGCCTTTCGAGCCAGACTTGCCGTAGTACACCTGCTATACAGAGCGCAGCCAACAACAAAGATGACAGCACCAGCCCTTTTTTATATCTTTCACTGGCATAAGCCATACATCCGATGAATAAGGCTAATTGCGCGACAAGAACCAGTTCTTTATTACCTTCTACCAGATGCCAGTAATTAAACGTAACGGTAAGTGCCACTGATGCAATCGCTGCACATATCCGATATAGCCCACGTAGATTTTCAAATGGCAACAAAAAAAAGAGTAATGAAATGGTTCCAGGAGCCAGTAACAAGGCGGCGGTATTCGCCTCTGTGAGATCGATAAAACAGGAGGAGAAACCAGCGATAATAAACTGGATAAAAAGAAAAAACAGAATAATATAAATTTGCCAAAGCCATTTCATCGCCGTATCGTCCGTAATATCATTCAGTAATACCAGACAGCTTTAAGATAATACTCATTATCTTGTTGATAAATCGCCGACAGCCAACCATAAGAATCCCTTCAGCACATTTCACAATTCTATTTTCATTCTGTTCTCACTTAACATTATGGTCAACAGAATTGGCCATTTCATTCACATGAAAAATAAAAATATAAAATATATTAATTCAGCAAATATAAAATACGCCTTGTTAATCTTTATCCCTGATGTTACTTTCCCCCGGGATAAATCCCCCCTAAACCACCCATTAATAATGGATTGACACAGTGAATATCAATTATCCTGCTGAATATGAAATTGGCGATATTGTCTTTACATGTATAGGTGCTGCATTATTTGGCCAAATTTCTGCTGCATCAAATTGCTGGAGCAATCACGTTGGTATCATTATCGGTCATAATGGAGAAGATTTTCTCGTTGCCGAAAGTCGCGTACCGCTCTCCACTATTACCACTCTGTCCCGTTTTATTAAACGTTCCTCTAATCAACGTTATGCTGTAAAGCGATTAGGCGTTGGGCTAACAGAACAGCAAAAACAACGTCTTGTTGAACAGGTCCCCTCCCGGCTGCGAAAACTGTACCATACTGGATTTAAGTACGAATCATCACGCCAGTTCTGCTCTAAATTTGTGTTTGATATTTATAAAGAAGCGTTGTGTATTCCGGTGGGCGAAATAGAGACGTTTGGAGAACTGTTAAACAGCAATCCGAATGCAAAACTCACCTTCTGGAAGTTCTGGTTTTTAGGCTCAATTCCGTGGGAACGTAAAACGGTTACGCCCGCGAGCTTGTGGCATCATCCCGCTCTGACGTTGATTTATATGGAAGGGGTAGAAACGCCTCAGCCAAAGCTGACCGAGGCGGTATAATTTAACGCAGTCGCCCTCTGGCCAGATTCAGCCGCGATTCGCTCATCTGCATCGCATTCTGGCTGACATGGCAGTGGGTGATAGCAATCGCCAGCGCATCGGCGGCGTCCGCCTGCGGGTTAGCAGGAAGTTTCAGCAAGGTGCGCACCATATGTTGCACCTGACTTTTTTCAGCACTACCAATACCCACCACCGTTTGCTTCACCTGGCGAGCAGCATATTCAAATACCGGCAATTCCTGATTCACCGCCGCAACAATCGCCACGCCGCGCGCCTGCCCTAATTTCAGGGCAGAGTCAGCGTTCTTCGCCATAAAGACTTGTTCGATTGCGAAATAATCGGGCTGAAACTGGGTGATGATTTCCGTCACGCCCGCATAAATAAGTTTCAGACGAGACGGTAAATCATCCACTTTAGTGCGTATGCATCCGCTACCCAGGTAGGACAGTTGCCTGCCTACCTGGCGGATCACGCCATAGCCGGTAACGCGCGAACCCGGGTCAATGCCGAGAATTATAGCCATCACGCGTCTCCGTTGTGCTGTTTAGCTGGCCTCATTAGAGGGTCGCTGCAACCTCATCAGAGATTTCACCGTTATGGTAAACTTCCTGAACATCGTCGCAATCTTCCAGCATGTCGATCAGACGCATCAGTTTCGGTGCGGTTTCTGCATCCATATCCGCTTTGGTCGACGGGATCATGGAAACTTCTGCACTGTCTGCTTTCAGGCCTGCAGCTTCCAGAGCATCGCGGACTTTACCCATCTCTTCCCATGCAGTGTAGACGTCGATTGCGCCGTCATCATAGGTCACAACGTCTTCCGCCCCAGCTTCCAGCGCTGCTTCCATGATGGTATCTTCATCGCCTTTCTCGAAGGAGATCACACCTTTTTTGCTGAACAGATAGGCTACGGAACCGTCAGTACCGAGGTTGCCGCCACATTTGCTGAATGCGTGACGCACTTCAGCAACAGTACGATTACGGTTATCAGACAGACATTCAACCATGATTGCCGTGCCGCCAGGACCGTAACCTTCGTAGATGATGGTTTCCATGTCCGCACCATCATCACCACCTACACCACGTGCGATAGCGCGGTTCAGGGTGTCACGGGTCATGTTGTTAGACAACGCTTTATCAATTGCTGCACGCAGACGCGGGTTAGCATCTGGATCGCCACCGCCCAGCTTAGCGGCCGTCACCAGTTCACGAATGATTTTAGTGAAGATTTTACCGCGCTTAGCATCCTGCGCAGCTTTACGATGTCTGGTGTTGGCCCATTTACTATGACCTGCCATAAAAATATCTCCAAAATAGCTCTGCCTGTTCAGGCAGCGTTAATTACAAACTGTTCGATCGCCTGCCGGTTGCTCCAGGACTTGGTGAGTGCCGCCGCAGAGGGAGCATCAAGCCATTGGTATGCCAGATGCTCGGTAAATACGACCTGACGCTCGTGCGGTAGCGCAATACAGAACCATGATTCCGTATTACGCGTCACGCCCGGCGCATAGCGATGACGTAAATGTGAAAAGATCTCAAACTCTACCGTGCGCTGGCAGTCAATTAAGGTCAGTTGTTCAGCGACAACATCAATGGTGACCTCTTCCTTTACTTCGCGCATGGCAGCCTGCGGCGCGGTCTCTCCCTCTTCCACGCTGCCGGTTACCGACTGCCAGAAGCTGGGATCATCACGCCGCTGTAGCATCAGCACTCGTTTCGTATCCTGGGCATAGATAACCACTAAGACCGAAACGGGGCGCTTATACACTTTATCCTCCACGTCGCCTCTTCGCTGGCAATCTTCGCTCATCCCATTCACATAGTTGTCTATGCTCATAGGAATTCACTCAGTTGCCGCCTTGATACAACGCGAATGATTTCGTGTACTTTAGCCATATCAGTTATTCTCAGCCTTCTTCACAACCTGAATGCCCAGTTCAGCCAGTGCAGTCGGGTTAGCAAAGCTCGGTGCTTCAGTCATCAGACACGCTGCTGCCGTAGTTTTCGGGAAGGCGATAACATCACGGATGTTGTCGGTGCCGGTCAGCAGCATAGTCAGACGGTCAAGACCGAATGCCAGACCTGCGTGCGGCGGAGTACCGTATTTCAGGGCGTCGAGCAGGAAGCCGAATTTCTCGCGCTGTTCCTCTTCGTTGATACCCAGAATACCAAACACCGTCTGCTGCATATCACCATTATGGATACGCACAGAACCACCGCCCACTTCGTAACCATTGATGACCATATCGTAAGCGTTAGCCACCGCATTTTCCGGTGCAGCTTTCAGTTCTGCCGCCGTCATGTCTTTCGGTGAAGTGAACGGATGGTGCATTGCCGTCAGACCGCCTTCGCCGTCGTCTTCAAACATTGGGAAGTCGATAACCCACAGCGGCGCCCACTTGCTTTCGTCAATCAGACCAAGGTCTTTACCCACTTTCAGACGCAGCGCACCCATTGCATCGGCAACAATTTTCTTGTTGTCTGCGCCGAAGAAAATCATATCGCCATCTTGTGCGGCGGTGCGATCCAGAATGGCGTCGATGATTTCTGCATTAAGGAATTTAGCCACCGGACTGTTGATACCTTCCAGACCTTTCGCACGTTCGTTGACTTTGATGTAAGCCAAACCTTTCGCACCATAGATCTTAACGAAGTTACCGTATTCGTCGATCTGCTTACGGGTCAGCGACGCGCCGCCCGGAACACGCAGAGCCGCGACGCGGCCTTTCGGATCGTTCGCTGGACCTGCAAATACTGCAAACTCAACAGATTTCAGCAGATCGGCAACGTCAGTCAGTTCCATCGGGTTGCGCAGGTCCGGTTTATCGGAGCCGTAGCGACGTTCAGCTTCCGCAAAGGTCATTACCGGGAAATCACCCAGATCCACGCCCTTCACTTCCAGCCACAGATGACGCACCAGTGCCTCCATCACTTCACGCACCTGCGGCGCGGTCATGAAAGAGGTTTCCACATCGATCTGAGTAAATTCAGGCTGACGGTCGGCACGCAGGTCTTCGTCGCGGAAGCATTTAACGATCTGATAGTAACGGTCAAAACCAGACATCATCAGCAGCTGTTTGAACAGCTGCGGGGATTGCGGCAGCGCGTAGAATTTACCTTTGTGCACACGAGAAGGCACCAGGTAGTCACGCGCGCCTTCCGGCGTAGCTTTGGTCAGCATCGGAGTTTCGATGTCGAGGAAGCCGTGGTCGTCCATAAAACGGCGCACCAGGCTGGTGATTTTAGCGCGGGTTTTCAGACGCTGAGCCATTTCCGGGCGACGCAGGTCGAGATAGCGGTATTTCAGACGCGCTTCTTCGGTGTTGACGTGGTTAGAGTCAAGCGGCAGAACGTCTGCGCGGTTGATGATGGTCAACGAGGAGGCCAGCACTTCGATTTCGCCGGTCGCCATATCGCGGTTGATATTTTTTTCGTCACGCGCACGTACGGTGCCCATCACCTGGATGCAGAACTCATTACGCAGTTCAGAGGCCAGCTTTAACGCGTCCGCACGATCCGGATCGAAAAATACCTGCACGATACCTTCGCGGTCGCGCATGTCGATGAAGATCAGGCTACCGAGATCACGACGACGGTTGACCCAACCACACAGAGTCACCTGCTGCCCCACGTGGGACAAACGAAGCTGTCCACAATATTCTGTACGCATGAGATATCCCTTAACTTAGCTGCCGGCGGATGTCCCCTGCTGCGCAGGTGACCTAAGTCGCAGCGTTAGCTGTATGTCACAACTGAATGAAAAAAGGCGGCTATTATACTGGAAATTCTGCCGCACCGTAAGAGTCTGACCCTCTCTGGAACGACTCGTTACCACTTTATATCAGGGTCGGAATCAGACTCTACCCCTGTTTGCTATAAAGGTGTTGCCCGAACTCATAAAAATTAACAAAATTTGTCACTCAGCCACCGGCTAATCGCATTAAGGCGAGAGGCTCGATTTTGTTTTATCTGGAGACATCATGCTGGAACTTAATGCCAAAACCACCGCGTTAGTGGTAATCGATTTACAGGAAGGCATCCTGCCTTTTGCTGGTGGTCCGCATACTGCCGAGGAAGTGGTGAGTCGAGCTGGAAAACTGGCGGCTAAATTTCGGGCTAACGGGCAACCCGTGTTTCTGGTGCGCGTCGGCTGGTCTGGCGATTACGCCGAAGCATTAAAACAACCCGTCGATGCGCCCTCGCCTGCCAGAGCGTTGCCGGAAAACTGGTGGCGGCATCCCGCGGCATTGGGCGCGACTGACAGCGATATCGAAATAATAAAACGCCAATGGGGAGCGTTTTACGGTACGGATCTGGAGTTGCAATTACGCCGCCGCGGTATTGACACCCTCGTCTTATGCGGCATATCCACCAATATCGGCGTCGAGTCCACTGCCCGCAACGCCTGGGAGTTAGGTTTTAATCTGGTGATAGCCGAAGATGCCTGTAGCGCCGCCAGCGCCGAACAGCACAATAACAGCATTAAGCATATCTATCCGCGCATTGCCCGTGTGCGTAGTGTGGAAGAGATCCTCAACGCGTTATGATTTACATCGGTCTGCCGCAATGGTCGCATCCTAAATGGGGACGTCTGGGGATCACCAGTCTGGAAGAGTACGCCCGCCACTTTAACTGCGTAGAGGGCAACACTACTCTGTATGCACTGCCGAAAGCGGAAGTTGTGCTGCGCTGGCGTGAGCAAACCAGCGACGATTTCCGTTTTTGTTTTAAGTTCCCGGCAACTATTTCGCATCAGGCTGCATTACGTCATTGCGACGATTTAGTGACAGAGTTTTTCACCCGTATGTCGCCGCTGGCACCACGCATTGGGCAATTCTGGCTGCAATTACCCGCTACCTTCGGTCCACGGGATCTGCCTGCGCTTTGGCATTTTCTCGATACTCTGCCTGGCGAGTTTACCTACGGTGTGGAAGTTCGCCATCCGCTATTTTTTGCCAAAGGGGAAGAAGAACAAACGCTTAATCGCGGCTTGCATCAACGTGGCGTTAATAGGGTAATACTGGACAGCCGCCCGGTTCATGCCGCACGTCCACATAATGAAGCCATTCGCGACGCCCAACGTAAAAAACCAAAGGTTCCGGTGCACGCGGTCCTGACGGCAACAAACCCGCTGATCCGTTTTATTGGCAGCGATGATATGACACAAAGCCGGGAGTTATTTCAGGTCTGGTTACAGAAATTAGCCCAGTGGCATCAGAGCACAACACCGTATCTTTTTCTGCATACGCCGGATATCGCCCAGGCGCCAGAGCTGGTACATACCCTGTGGGAAGACTTGCGCGCCATACTTCCAGTGATCGGAGCAGTCCCGGCAATCCCACAGCAATCTTCTCTTTTCTGAATTTGCCACCTATCATAGACAGGTGCCATTGGCCGTTTTAAAGGGAGTTTGTATGGTAAGCGCGCTGTATGCCGTTTTAGGTGCGTTGTTATTAATGAAGTTCTCTTTTGATGTTGTTCGCCTGCGAATGCAATATCGCGTTGCCTATGGCGACGGCGGTTTTAGCGAACTGCAAAGCGCCATTCGCATTCACGGCAACGCGGTAGAATATATTCCTATCGCGATTGTGTTGATGCTGTTTATGGAAATGAATGGCGCCGAAACCTGGATGGTGCATATTTGCGGCATTATTTTGCTTGCTGGTCGTCTGATGCACTATTACGGTTTTCATCATCGTCTGTTTCGCTGGCGGCGTTCCGGCATGAGCGCCACCTGGTGTGCGCTGTTGCTGATGGTGCTGGCAAATCTTTGGTACATGCCCTGGGAGTTGGTTTTCTCCCTGCGTTAGCGCACAATACGCCACTTTCTTTTTCCCGGATTTTTACGTTATGTCTCACCGCGACACGCTATTTTCTGTCCCTATCGCCAGCCTGGGCGACTGGACCTTTGATGAACGGGTAGCCGAAGTCTTCCCGGATATGATTCAGCGCTCCGTCCCCGGCTACTCCAATATTATTTCAATGATTGGCATGCTGGCTGAACGTTTCGTTCAACCTGGTACGCAGGTTTACGATTTAGGGTGTTCTTTGGGCGCGGCGACGCTCTCGGTGCGTCGCAACATTCACCATGATAATTGCAAGATTATCGCCATCGACAATTCCCCGGCGATGATTGAACGTTGCCGTCGTCATATTGACGCTTACAAAGCGCCAACGCCAGTTGACGTGATTGAAGGTGATATTCGCAATATCGCCATTGAAAACGCGTCGATGGTGGTACTGAATTTTACCCTGCAATTCCTGGCACCTTCCGAGCGCCAGGCATTACTGGATAAAATTTATCAAGGGCTGAATCCTGGCGGAGCCCTGGTGCTTTCAGAAAAATTCAGTTTTGAAGATGCCAAAGTCGGTGAGTTATTGTTCAACATGCATCACGACTTTAAACGTGCCAATGGTTATAGCGAACTGGAAATCAGTCAGAAACGCAGTATGTTAGAAAACGTGATGCTGACCGATTCCGTTGAAACGCATAAAGCGCGTTTACATAAAGCCGGATTTGAACATAGCGAGCTATGGTTCCAGTGCTTTAACTTTGGTTCGCTGGTGGCATTAAAAGCAGAGGACGCTGCATGATCGACTTTGGTAACTTTTATTCTCTGATTGCCAAAAATCATCTTTCACACTGGCTGGAAACCCTGCCCGCGCAGATTGCCAGCTGGCAGCGTGAACAGCAGCACGGCCTGTTTAAACAGTGGTCCAATGCGGTGGAATTTCTGCCTGAAATCAAACCGTATCGTCTCGATTTACTGCATAGCGTGACGGCTGAAAGCGAAGAGCCGCTGAGCGCCGGGCAGATTAAACGCATTGAAACCCTGATGCGTAACCTGATGCCGTGGCGTAAAGGGCCGTTCTCGCTGTATGGCGTCAACATTGACACCGAATGGCGTTCTGACTGGAAATGGGATCGTGTTCTGCCGCACCTTTCTGATTTAACCGGGCGCACCATTCTGGATGTTGGCTGCGGCAGCGGTTATCACATGTGGCGTATGATTGGCGCCGGAGCGCATCTGGCGGTAGGTATTGATCCTACGCAACTGTTCCTCTGCCAGTTCGAAGCGGTACGCAAACTGCTGGGTAATGATCAACGCGCGCATTTATTACCGTTGGGGATTGAGCAGCTTCCAGCGCTGAAAGCCTTTGATACCGTATTTTCGATGGGCGTGCTTTATCATCGTCGTTCACCGCTGGAACACCTTTGGCAGTTGAAAGATCAACTGGTGAATGAAGGTGAACTGGTACTGGAAACGCTGGTTATTGATGGCGATGAGAACACCGTACTGGTGCCAGGCGATCGTTATGCACAGATGCGTAATGTCTATTTTATTCCGTCGGCGCTGGCGCTAAAGAACTGGCTGAAGAAGTGCGGTTTTGTTGATATCCGCATTGCGGATGTGAGCGTTACCACTACGGAAGAGCAGCGACGCACCGAATGGATGGTAACAGAATCACTGGCCGATTTTCTCGATCCGCATGATCCGGGCAAAACGGTGGAAGGTTATCCTGCGCCTAAACGCGCGGTGTTAATTGCGCGTAAGCCGTAAAGGTCAGGTATTACTGCCAAATGCGACATGAATGCCTTATCCGGCCTACGAATTCCCGCAAATTCAATATATTGCAGAAACTATGTAGGCCTGATAAGCATAGCGCATCTGGCAGTTTTGTGTTTGCATAACCTCAGCGCCCTTTCCGGGCGCTATTCGCTTCTTATGCCTGGATGGCAGGCTGATCAAATGCCGTTAACTTCGGCACACTGCCCGTATATTTTTCGATATACACCAGCGAGGTATTGCCGGCACACGCGTTCGCCAGTTGTGAGCTGGGAATATCCGCCGTTAATACGTTCGCACAACCATTTTTGCACAAACCATTTTCCAGATCAGGCCATGCGCCTTCATGTACGCACACCACGCCTTTTTTGATACCGTCTGTCACCACGGCCCCTGCCAAAATCTGCCCGCGTTTGTTCCAGACACGCACCAGATCGCCACTTGCAATACCGAATCGCGCGGCATCTTCAGTGTGAATAGTGACGGGTTCACGATCGGCAACGGCATATTTTTTACGCAACTCAGCATAGTTAAGCTGGCTATGTAAACGGTGAGCCGGATGAGCAGTCAGAAGCTGCAATTGCTTCTCGTCAGCGGTGCCTTTCCATTCATCTGGAGCCAGCCAGGTTGGGTGTGCCGGGCAATCCTTATAGCCAAATTTTTCCAGCGTTTTTGAATAGATTTCAATTTTGCCGCTTGGCGTACCCAGCGCATTTTTCACTGGATCGGCACGGAAATCACCGTAGCGAACATATTGATCGTTCTTCTCGCTGCGGCGCATTTCAAGCAGTTTATTTTGCTGCCAGAAGGTCCCAAACACCGGCATACTGACACGCTGCGCACGGGCGCCTTTCTGGGCAGCATCATAAAAGAATTTCAGCCACGCCATTTCATCTTTACCTTCGGTATAAATCTCTTTACCACCGGGTTTCAGCAATTCCGCAAGGTCGGCAAACACATCAAAATCATTGCGAGCTTCAAATTGTGGAGGCACTGCCTGCTTCATCGGCACAATATGCTGGTTACTGTAATCGCCGGTCATCGTCAGGTCATTGCGCTCAAACGATGTGGTGATCGGTAATACGATATCCGCATGTTTGGCGGCTGCCGTCCAGTAACACTCAGAAACGACGATCATTTCCGGTTTCTGCCAGGCTTTAATCAGGCGATTAGTATCCTGGTGATGGGTGAAATTACCGCCGCCGGCCCACCAAATCATTTTAATATCCGGGTAGGTTTGCTCTTTACCGTTGTGTTGGTATTTGCCGCCAGGATTTTCCAGTGCAGCGACAATACGGGCAACAGGAATTGCCATCATGCCGCCATCATCGGCTTCTTCACTCGCCTGTCCGGCAATTGCCGCAGACATTTCCGGCAGCACGCCGCCAACACGCGTCGGGTTACCACCGTTGGAATAATGATATGAGAAACCAAAACCGCCGCCCGGCGTACCAATCTGCCCAAGCATTGCCGCCAGCGTCACCAGCATCCAGTGTTTCTGTTCTCCGTATTGCTGGCGTTGGATCCCCCAGCCTGCCATCAGCATCGTGCGATTCGCCGCCATCAGTTCAGCCAGTTTGACAATCTGCGCTTCCGGGACACCCGTAATTTCTGCCGCCCAGGCCGCACTCTTCGGCGTATTATCATTCTTGCCTGTCAGATATTCTTCAAATTGCGGGTAGCCGGTGGTGTATTTTTCAAGGAAGGCTTTATCGTGCTTGCTTTGTGTCACCAGGGTATGCGCGATGCCTAACATCAGCGCTACGTCGGTCCCCATATTCGGCGCGATCCAGGTCGCGTTATCGCCGAAGAACTCTATTGTTTCGGAACGGATAGGGTCGATGGCAATCACCGGTTTGCCCGATTTCTTCAGCTGATGGAAGTATTCCAGCCCTTGTTCATCGGTACTGCTCCAGGCAATTTTTAAGGTATTAAGCGGGTTCATTCCCCACAACACCACCACCTGACTATTTTCCAGAATTAATGGCCAGGACGTTTGCTGTTCGTAAACCTCCACGGAACCCACCACGTGCGGCATGATGACCTGAGCGGCCCCGGTAGAGTAATCACCACTATGCCCGGAATAACCACCTGCCAGATTCATATAACGCTGCATCAGCGTTTGTGCTTTATGCAGTACACCTGAAGAACGCCAGCCGTAGGAACCGGCAAAAATAGCCGATGGACCGTTGGCTTTACGAATACGATCGTGCTGCTCATGAATCAGCTTTAACGCTTGTTCCCAGGTCACCTGAACATAGCTATCTTCGCCACGCCCTTTGACCGGTTTCAGCGGGTTTTCAAGGTAGCTTTTTCTGACCATCGGATGCTGGATACGCGCCGTGGTGTGCACCTGATCCGCCGCGGTAGACTGCAAAGAGTTCGGTATGGTTTTTGCCAGCGCACCGGTGGAAGACACAATTTTTCCGTCCTTCATCTCTACGTTCATCGCCCCCCAGCGCCCCGCTGTCAGAATTTTACCGCCGTTTTCATCTGCCCATGCGGGTAGCGGCGTAGCAGAGGTCACTACCAGCGCCCCCGCAGCAATACCGCTATGCTTAATAAATTCGCGTCGTGTTAATGTCATAAATTCCTCCCTGATCAACCAGGATCACTTTTTCTCAGTTATATCTTTGGCGTTGTACTGGAAGTACCGCGTCAAAATGTCCAGTTCGTTGTCGCTCATGCTGGTACGAGCCCCCATTCCTTTGGCGATGGAGGGCCAGGCATTAACGGTGTAATGATCTGCGGCAATAGGTGCATGGCACCCGGCGCAGTAGGTATCATCAAGTTTTCCTGCGTATTGCCACAACGGTTTACGGTCCGCTAACGCGGGATCAAGAAGCTCACCCTGCAATGACGCCGCACGCCATTGATTACCGTATTCATCAGCCTGCCATTCGCTGATGACAGTAAGAGCCTTGATACCTGCATCACTTAACGTAGCTATTGCCAGCCGCTGACCACGTGCAACATAGAGCGTGTTTTCGCTGCCCTGCATTTGATAACCCTGCAACTGGACAATTGGCTGTTTGCCGCTGGCATCAACAACCGTGAGATCCGTACCAGGATTCGCGGTAGCCAGCTCGCCTATACGAGAGGGTTTGAAAGGATAAATATGTGCGCCATTGGTGACAGATGTAGCAGCCTGAACTTCCAGTTCATGCACCGCGTTGTCATCCATTTTTATTTCCGGCGGAAAATGGGCAATTCCTTTATGGCAATCAATACATGTTTCGCCATCTTTTTGTGCTTTGGTATGCATTTTTTGGGCCGATTCACTTTGTGATGCAATATCCATAGCATTGAACGTATGACAACTGCGGCAGGTCGCTGAATCTGTTTCTCTTAATTGTTTCCAGACCGTTTCCGCCATTTCCTGGCGATGGGCTTCGAATTTATCGTCGCTGTCTATTTTTCCGCTAACAAATTCATGATAAATATCTTTAGATGCTTTTAATTTAGCAAATAAATAATCCACACCTGACTTTGGAATATGGCAATCGGCGCACTCGGCGCGAATCCCTTTCTGATTAGAAAAGTGGACAGTTCCCTGATACTCCTCAAACGGTTTACTCATCGAGTGGCACGACAGGCAAAAAGCAGTTTCTGATGTTTTATGCAAAACGTGTTGTGACAACAACAAACCACCGACACCAACGAGCACACCAACTACCAGCATAATTAAACCAATGCGTTTTTTCCTTCGCATATATCCCTCGAATTAAAGTCCAACATCCACTTGCTGTATAAATAAATATATAACGTATTTTTGATTAAATAAGAGCAATACAACACTGCCTGAAATAAAAGGTAAAGAATATGATTTATTGCAATTTAACTATCAATAACCAGGAAAGATTCTGTACATTATTTTTAATATATATTTGGCAGTTTTAATAAATTAAACCACATAATTAAAATGAATGTATGTAACCTTTTTAATGCTATTTTTTGTACAACGCAGATCTACAATCCCGTCGATGCAATACAGGTTTTGTTTGTTTTTCATACAGACCAGGGAC
>NZ_BBMY01000023.1 GCF_000759775.1 Escherichia albertii NBRC 107761 = DSM 17582 | reverse complement strand
TGAGTGGTCATGACCTGGGGCGAAAAAGGCATCCGCTGGCGTGCGTTCGCGATAATGAGACGTTAAACACTCCTTCAGCGCCAGGTACTTCACATCCTGAACGGTGATTCCTTTTGGTTTGGCTTGCACGCTGCAACTTACCGCCAAAACCAGAAATAATATCCACTTCCTTATTGTCATTAAGTTGCCCTCTAATATCCGGATACCATCTTCCCCCAGTTTATTGCGCTTTTCTGCCCGAAAACAGGTCGTTTCCGGAGCATCCAGTCATTCAATTTTGCGAGACGTTTTCCAGAAGGCGCTCGACCTGCTTGTGGTGAAATTCTGCTCACCCTATCGTCAACTCCGCTATCACTTGCACCTGTTAAAATAGATGTATAAAATTTTATACACAAGGATGTTATGTTACTCACCCAAGCTCTCCCCAATGAAAAAGAAATCCGATGGGCAGAAACCATTTCCAAAAACAGACGCAACAAACCAGTCAACATGATAAAAACATCGCCAGAACGCGTTATAACCGGGTGGTGCAACAACGGAGAAATAGCCTGTGATTGCCAAAACTGATAGTGATATTCGCCATGTGACGCCATCTGGCGGTAATGTTTTTGCTGATTTGGGGTTTGATAAGCAGGACGCCGAAAAACTTTACGCTGATTCCCTGCGTGAAATCGAAAACACCTTAGCGATCAAAGAACAACTGATGGAAGAAATTACCCTCTGGATTACGCAAAACCAGACGAAGCAAGCCGAGGTGGCAACCGTTTTACATATATCCCGACCACGAGTGTCGGATGTCGTCAACAAGAAATACAGCAAATTCACCATCGATGCTCTGGTGAATATGCTTAGCCGTATTGGTAAGCCCGTCAGGGTAATGGTGGGGCCGTAAAACTAATTCGGCAAAATTTTCCAGAACGCCTCAATCAGCGGCTCATGCAGCCGCTTTTTCTGCGCACAGACGCCCAGTTCAAAAGGTGTTTTCTCATCGCTGCGCTCCAGAATCATCACGCGGTTACGCACCGGTTCCGGGCTGTTTTCCAGCACCACTTCCGGCAGCAGCGCCACGCCACAGCCGAGCGCCACCATCGATACCATCGCTTCATGTCCGCCGACTGTGGCGTAAATCAGCGGGTTGCTGATTTTGTTGCGTCGAAACCATAATTCGATGCGGCGGCGTACCGGTCCCTGATCGGCCATGATAAACGGCACCGTTGACCAGTCGGGCTTTTCAACGGATACCTGGTTACGCACCGGGCAGGGCAGCGCAGGCGCAATCAACACCACCGCCAGATTCTCCAGCATCGAAAATGCCACCGCGCCGGGCAATGTCTCTGGCTTACCGGCAATCGCCAAATCTGCTTCGCCCGTGACCACCTTTTCCATTGCATCCGCCGCATCTCCGGTAGTGAGCTTAATCTCCACCGATGGGTGCTCGGCGCGGAAGCGGTCGAGAATCGGTGGCAGATGGCTGTAAGCGGCAGTCACCGAGCAGAAAATATGTAGCTCGCCAGAGAGCGACGGCCCTTGCTGATCGATGGTGTGGCGCAGTTGTTGATACTGCAATAGCGTTTGTTGGGCGAAAACGCGCAGTTCTTCCCCTGCTTCGGTCAGCGTCACTGTCCGGTTATCACGCACAAATAGCGGCTGGCCTAAGTCTTCTTCCAGGCGTTGAATCTGCCGGGAGAGCGTGGACGGGCTGACGTGCATTGCTCGCGCACTGCGGCCAAAATGGCGGCTTTCCGCCAGATGCAGGAAGGTTTTCAGATCGCGTAAATCCAATGGCGCAGCCCTCAATGTTGACGTTGCAGAAATTGCAATGTGATGTTGTGAATATATCAATTTCCGCAATAAATTTCCTGTCATATAGTGAATTCAATCTCGCCAACGCGAACCGAACAATAACAAGCACAACATCACGAGGAATCACCATGGCTAACTACTTCAATACACTGAATCTGCGCCAGCAGCTGGCACAGTTGGGCAAATGTCGCTTTATGGGGCGCGACGAATTCGCCGATGGCGCGAGCTACCTTCAGGGTAAAAAAGTGGTCATCGTTGGCTGTGGCGCACAGGGCCTGAACCAGGGGCTGAACATGCGTGATTCTGGTCTCGATATCTCCTACGCTCTGCGTAAAGAAGCAATTGCTGAGAAACGCGCGTCGTGGCGTAAAGCGACTGAAAATGGTTTTAAGGTTGGCACTTATGAAGAGCTGATCCCGCAGGCGGATTTGGTGGTTAACCTGACGCCAGACAAGCAGCACTCCGACGTGGTGCGCGCTGTACAGCCGCTGATGAAAGATGGCGCGGCGCTGGGCTATTCGCACGGTTTCAACATCGTGGAAGTGGGCGAGCAGATCCGTAAAGATATCACAGTGGTGATGGTTGCGCCGAAATGCCCGGGCACCGAAGTGCGTGAAGAGTACAAACGTGGATTCGGTGTACCGACGCTGATTGCCGTTCACCCGGAAAACGATCCGAAAGGCGAAGGAATGGCGATCGCTAAAGCGTGGGCGGCCGCAACTGGCGGTCATCGTGCTGGCGTGCTGGAGTCTTCCTTCGTGGCGGAAGTGAAATCTGACCTGATGGGCGAGCAAACCATCCTGTGCGGTATGTTGCAGGCGGGTTCTCTGCTGTGCTTCGACAAGCTGGTGGAAGAAGGCACCGATCCGGCATATGCCGAAAAACTGATTCAGTTCGGTTGGGAAACCATCACCGAAGCGCTGAAACAGGGCGGCATCACCCTGATGATGGACCGTCTCTCTAACCCGGCGAAATTGCGTGCTTACGCGCTGTCTGAACAACTGAAAGAGATCATGGCGCCGCTGTTCCAGAAACATATGGACGACATTATCTCTGGCGAATTTTCCTCCGGCATGATGGCGGACTGGGCCAATGACGATAAGAAACTGCTGACCTGGCGTGAAGAGACCGGCAAAACCGCGTTCGAAACCGCGCCGCAGTATGAAGGCAAAATCGGCGAGCAGGAGTACTTCGATAAAGGCGTACTGATGATCGCGATGGTGAAAGCGGGCGTTGAGCTGGCGTTCGAAACGATGGTGGCTTCCGGCATCATCGAAGAGTCGGCTTACTACGAATCACTGCACGAACTGCCGCTGATTGCTAACACCATTGCCCGTAAGCGTCTGTATGAAATGAACGTGGTTATCTCGGATACCGCCGAGTACGGAAACTATCTGTTCTCATATGCTTGTGTGCCGCTGCTGAAACCGTTTATGGCAGAATTGCAGCCAGGCGATCTGGGTAAAGCTATCCCGGAAGGGGCGGTAGATAACGCGCAACTGCGTGATGTGAATGACGCGATTCGTGGTCATGCGATTGAGCAGGTAGGTAAGAAACTGCGCGGGTATATGACGGATATGAAACGTATTGCGGTTGCAGGATAAGCTGCCACATGCAGTGCCGGATGGCGGCGTAAACGCCTTATCCGGCCTACAAAAAGAGCACGATTCGTAGGCCTGATAAGCGCAGCGCCATCAGGCAAAAACCCGGTGTTCAGAAGCACCGGGTTTTTTGTTAGTTACGGTACAGCACCTTAATGATGTGGTAACCGAATTGGGTATGCAGCGGTCCGGTTGGCTCCAGCACCGGGCAGGAGAAAACCACTTTATCGAATGCCGGAACCATTTGACCCTGACGGAATTCACCTAAATCACCGCCGCGTTTGCCTGACGGGCAAATGGAGTGTTTCTTCGCCAGCTTGCCGAAATCAGCGCCGTTCTTAATCTGCTCCAGAAGTTCCAGAGCCAGTTTCTCTTCTTTTACAAGGATATGCAGTGCTGCCGCTGTTTTTGCCATGATCGTGCCTTGAGTGGTAAGGATGAGGCTGGCTATACTACCACGCTGTTATTTTCCCCTCCCGACTTTCATTGAGCGATTTTTCTATGCGTCTAAACCCCGGCCAACAACAAGCTGTCGAATTCGTTACCGGCCCCTGCCTGGTACTGGCGGGCGCGGGTTCCGGTAAAACTCGTGTTATTACCAATAAAATCGCCCATCTGATCCGCGATTGCGGTTATCAGGCGCGGCACATTGCGGCGGTGACCTTTACCAATAAAGCGGCGCGTGAAATGAAAGAGCGTGTCGGCCAGACGCTGGGGCGCAAAGAGGCGCGTGGGTTGATGATCTCCACTTTCCATACGTTGGGGCTGGATATCATCAAACGTGAGTATGCTGCGTTGGGGATGAAAGCGAACTTTTCGCTGTTTGACGACACCGATCAGCTGGCGTTGCTCAAAGAGTTGACTGAGGGGCTGATTGAAGATGACAAAGTTCTCCTGCAACAGCTAATTTCGACCATCTCTAACTGGAAGAACGATCTTAAAACTCCGGCGCAGGCGGCGGCAGAGGCAAAAGGCGAGCGGGATCGTATTTTTGCCCATTGTTATGGGCTGTATGATGCGCACCTGAAAGCGTGCAACGTTCTCGACTTCGACGATCTGATTTTATTGCCGACGTTGCTGCTACAACGCAATGAAGAAGTCCGCGAACGTTGGCAGAATAAAATTCGTTATCTGTTGGTGGATGAGTATCAGGATACCAACACCAGTCAGTATGAGCTGGTGAAACTGCTGGTGGGGAGTCGTGCGCGCTTTACCGTGGTGGGAGACGATGACCAGTCGATCTACTCCTGGCGCGGCGCCCGTCCGCAAAACCTGGTGCTGTTGAGTCAGGATTTCCCGGCGTTGAAGGTGATTAAACTCGAACAGAACTACCGTTCTTCCGGGCGTATTTTGAAAGCGGCGAACATCCTGATCGCCAATAACCCGCACGTCTTTGAAAAGCGTCTGTTCTCCGAACTGGGCTACGGTGCGGAGCTAAAAGTATTAAGTGCGAATAACGAAGAACATGAAGCCGAGCGCGTTACTGGCGAGCTGATAGCGCATCACTTCGTCAACAAAACACAGTACAAAGATTACGCCATTCTCTATCGCGGTAACCATCAGTCGCGGGTGTTTGAAAAATTCCTGATGCAAAACCGCATCCCGTACAAAATATCCGGCGGCACTTCATTCTTCTCTCGCCCGGAAATCAAAGATTTGCTGGCTTATCTGCGCGTGTTAACCAATCCAGACGATGACAGCGCATTTCTGCGTATCGTCAATACACCGAAACGGGAGATTGGTCCGGCGACGCTGAAAAAACTGGGCGAGTGGGCGATGACGCGTAATAAAAGCTTGTTCACCGCCAGTTTTGATATGGGGCTGAGTCAGACGCTTAGTGGACGCGGTTATGAGGCGTTGACACGTTTTACCCACTGGCTGGCGGAAATCCAGCGTCTGGCAGAGCGGGAGCCGATTGCCGCGGTGCGCGATCTGATCCACGGCATGGATTATGAATCCTGGCTGTACGAAACATCGCCCAGCCCGAAAGCCGCCGAAATGCGCATGAAGAACGTTAACCAGTTATTTAGCTGGATGACGGAGATGCTGGAAGGCAGTGAACTGGATGAGCCGATGACCCTCACTCAAGTGGTAACGCGCTTTACTCTGCGCGACATGATGGAGCGTGGTGAGAGTGAAGAAGAGCTGGATCAGGTGCAACTGATGACCCTGCACGCGTCAAAAGGACTGGAGTTTCCTTATGTTTACATGGTCGGTATGGAAGAAGGATTTCTACCGCACCAAAGCAGCATTGATGAAGATAATATTGATGAGGAGCGGCGGTTAGCCTATGTCGGTATCACTCGCGCTCAGAAGGAATTGACCTTTACGCTGTGTAAAGAGCGACGCCAGTATGGCGAACTGGTGCGCCCGGAGCCGAGCCGTTTCCTGCTGGAGTTGCCGCAGGATGATCTGATTTGGGAACAGGAGCGTAAAGTGATCAGCGCCGAAGAACGGATGCAGAAAGGACAAAGCCATCTGGCAAATCTGAAAGCGATGATGGCGGCAAAACGAGGGAAATAATCACTCCCTGGAAACGCCGGATAAGATGTCAGCATCGTATCCGGCACCTTACACGTTAATGCACTTCCAACGGCCAGTGGACGTAGCTCTGCCACTGGCTTTCTTGATCAATAATCTCTTTGCCCAGCGGATGCTGCTCCAGCCAACCTTGCGGAAGCGTTAACGTTAACTGTTCATGGTTGGCCTGTAATTTAATTTCCGGCACTAAATCATCACGGCGACGGCTGGCAAAAATAATTGCCAGACGTAGTAAACGGCAGAGTTGTTCTGCGACGCGCGGCGGTACGGCATTTTGCTGATGAAGAGACGAGAGATCGATAGGGTTAGTCTGGTTGAGCAACAGTGTCGCCAGCAGTTTTTTCTGTGCGGGAGTAAACCCTGGAAGATCCAGATTACGTACCAAATAAGCGGCATGTTGCGGCGCTTGCTTGAAATCGACGCTCAGACCAATTTCATGAAGCTGACAGGCGCTGATCAGCAAATCGCGGCTAATTGCTTCCAGATGCCACTCATTTTCTACTTTTTCGAAGAAGTTAGCGGCAACCTTAGCTACTCGCTGCGCTTGATCGATATCAATCATAAAGCGACGTTGAATATTACGCAGTGTACGGCTGCGAATATCCTGTTCGACGGCCAGATGCAACATACCGTAGACCAGGCCTTCACGTAGCGCTCCGCCCGCCAGCGTCATACACTGAATATTCAACTCGGTAAAAATGGCGATGAGAATCGCCAGACCACTTGGGAAGACTAACGCGCGCTCCAGCGTTAACCCATCAATCTCCAGTTCTTCCAGACGACCGCAATGAATGGCGCGCTGTTTCAGTTGCTGCAATTTCTCCAGGGTAATGCGTTCATCCATCCCCTGCGCCATCATGATTTCTTGCAAGGCCTGCACGGTGCCGGAAGCGCCAACGCACACTTTCCAGCCGTGATGCCGCAATTCATCCGCAACCGGACGTAACACTTCGCGCGCGGCTTGCTCGGCAGCGACAAAGTTTTCTTGTCCCAGATGACGATTAGCAAAATAACGTTCCAGCCAGGTAACGCAGCCCATCGACAGGCTGAACAAGGCGGTGGTTTGCGCACCTGTGCCGGTTACCAGTTCGGTACTGGCTCCACCGATATCAACCACCAGTCGCTGATCGGCACCGCCAGTGGTATGAGCAACACCCTGATAAATCAGGCGAGCTTCCTCCTCACCGCTGATAACTTGTACCGGACAACCGAGGATTTCCTGTGCTGTAGCGATAAAATCACAGGCATTGACGGCAAGACGTAACGTCGCCGTGGCGACAACGCGAATTTGCGAGGGTGGGATATCTTGCAGACGTTCAGCAAACAGGCGCAGACATTGCCAGCCGCGCTCCATTGCTTCATTAGAGAGGGCATTTTCGCTGTTCAGGCCAGCAGCCAGACGCACTTTGCGTTTTATTCGCGTCAGCGTCTGGATACTGCCAGCCACCTCGCGCACAACCAGCATATGAAAACTATTCGAACCGAGATCAATAGCGGCATATAGCGACGAGGTGGAACCCATACTCTTCATCCTTCAATTTGTCTCTGCATTGACTGCGCTACAGTAAGCCCATCGGGACTCATTTTCTTGCCATCTTGATGCAGTTTGAATGATTTTGAGTATGGCATTGTTTATTTAACCCGAACGACGACGATTACGCGGAGCGCCAGTACGACGCGGACCATTACCTGGGCGCGTGCGCGTCAGGCGCAGCGGTTTTGGCAGATCGGTCATCAATGCGTCTGGATTGTATTTGCTTACCGGAATTGAGTGACCAATATAGGTTTCAATTGCAGGCAAATTCAACGCATATTCTTCACACGCCAGGCTAATGGAGTGACCACTTGCTCCTGCGCGCCCGGTACGACCGATACGGTGAACGTAATCTTCACAGTCATCAGGTAAATCGTAGTTAAAGACGTGTGTCACGGCCGGGATATGCAAACCACGCGCGGCAACGTCGGTGGCAACCAAAATATCCAGATCGCCGCGGGTAAATTCTTCGAGAATACGCAGACGTTTTTTCTGTGCTACATCGCCAGTTAACAAACCGACACGATGACCATCTGCCGCCAGGTGACCCCAGATCTCTTCACAACGATGTTTAGTGTTAGCGAAAATAATCGCTCTGTCTGGCCACTCTTCTTCGATCAGCGTTTGCAGCAAACGCATTTTTTCTTCGTTAGAAGGGTAGAAAAGCTCTTCTTTAATGCGGTGGCCCGTTTTCTGTTCCGGTTCCACTTCGATGTATTCGGCGTTGTTCATCTGCTCGAACGCCAGTTCACGTACCCGGTACGAAAGCGTGGCGGAGAACAGCATGTTGAGGCGCTGATTCGCAGGCGGCATGCGGCGGAACAGCCAGCGGATATCTTTAATAAAGCCCAGATCGTACATACGATCTGCTTCGTCCAGCACGACTACTTGAATGGCGCCGAGGTTAATGTGGTTCTGCTTGGCGTAGTCAATCAAACGCCCCGTGGTGCCAATCAGAATGTCAACGCCGCTTTCCAGCACTTTCAGCTGTTTGTCGTAGCCATCGCCACCGTAAGCCAGCCCCAGCTTCAGGCCGGTTGCCTGCGCCAGCGGTTCCGCATCGGCGTGGATCTGCACGGCAAGTTCACGCGTCGGTGCCATAATTAAGGCACGTGGCTGGTTCACCTTGCGATCGGCAATCGCGGGATGAGAGAGAAGATAATGAAAAGAAGACGTAAGAAACGCCATCGTTTTCCCGGTACCGGTTTGCGCCTGCCCGGCTACGTCACGACCCGCCAGCGTCAGCGGAAGGGCCAGTGCCTGAATGGGCGTGCAGTTATGAAACCCTTTTTTTTCAAGGGCTTCTACAACCTTCGGATGCAGGGCGAAGTCGGAAAACTTCTGTTCTGTTAAATGTGTTTTGCTCATAGTGTGATAGAATATCAGCTTACTATTGCTTTACGAAAGCGTATCCGGTGAAATAAAGTCAACCTTTAGTTGGTTAATGTTACACCAACAACGAAACCAACACGCCAGGCTTATTCCTGTGGAGTTATATATGAGCGATAAAATTATTCACCTGACTGACGACAGTTTTGACACGGATGTACTCAAAGCGGACGGGGCGATCCTCGTCGATTTCTGGGCAGAGTGGTGCGGTCCGTGCAAAATGATCGCCCCGATTCTGGATGAAATCGCTGACGAATATCAGGGCAAACTGACCGTTGCAAAACTGAACATCGATCAGAATCCTGGCACTGCGCCGAAATATGGCATCCGTGGTATCCCGACTCTGCTGCTGTTCAAAAACGGTGAAGTGGCGGCAACCAAAGTGGGCGCTCTGTCTAAAGGCCAACTTAAAGAGTTCCTCGACGCCAACCTGGCATAAGGGAACGTCATGTTCGGGTGCCCCGTCGCTAAAAACTGGACGCCCGGCGTGAGCCATGCTAACTTAATGTTGACTTCGTATTAAACTTACCTTATTAAGTTTGAATCTTGTAATATCCAACGCTTCCCGTTTTTATCTAATGCGAAGTGAACAGATTTCTGGTTTGTCACTCAATCCGTCTTGTCGTTTCAGTTCTGCGTACTCTCTTGTGACCAGACAGCGAAAAGACATGAGCTGATAACCGTAAACAGGCATGGATGATCCTGCCATACCATTCACAACATTAAGTTCGAGATTTACCCCAAGTTTAAGAACTCACACCACTATGAATCTTACCGAATTAAAGAATACGCCGGTTTCTGAGCTGATCACTCTCGGCGAAAATATGGGGCTGGAAAATCTGGCTCGTATGCGTAAGCAGGACATTATTTTTGCCATCCTGAAGCAGCACGCAAAGAGTGGCGAAGATATCTTTGGTGATGGCGTACTGGAGATATTGCAGGATGGATTTGGTTTCCTCCGTTCCGCAGACAGCTCCTACCTCGCCGGCCCTGATGACATCTACGTTTCCCCCAGCCAAATCCGCCGTTTTAACCTCCGCACTGGTGATACCATCTCTGGTAAGATTCGCCCGCCGAAAGAAGGTGAACGCTATTTTGCGCTGCTGAAAGTTAACGAAGTTAACTTCGACAAACCTGAAAACGCCCGCAACAAAATCCTCTTTGAGAACTTAACCCCGCTGCACGCAAATTCTCGTCTGCGTATGGAACGCGGTAACGGTTCTACTGAAGATTTAACGGCGCGCGTACTGGATCTGGCATCGCCGATCGGTCGTGGTCAACGTGGTCTGATAGTGGCGCCGCCGAAAGCGGGTAAAACCATGCTGCTGCAGAATATCGCCCAGAGCATTGCCTACAACCATCCAGACTGTGTACTGATGGTTCTGCTGATCGACGAACGTCCAGAAGAAGTGACCGAGATGCAGCGTCTGGTGAAAGGTGAGGTTGTGGCTTCTACCTTCGATGAACCGGCATCTCGCCACGTTCAGGTTGCGGAAATGGTGATCGAGAAGGCAAAACGTCTGGTTGAGCACAAAAAAGACGTTATCATCCTGCTCGACTCCATCACCCGTCTGGCGCGCGCCTACAACACCGTAGTTCCGGCGTCTGGTAAAGTGCTGACTGGTGGTGTGGATGCTAACGCTCTGCATCGTCCGAAACGCTTCTTCGGCGCTGCGCGTAACGTGGAAGAGGGCGGCAGCCTGACGATCATCGCAACGGCGCTGATCGACACGGGTTCCAAAATGGACGAAGTTATCTACGAAGAGTTTAAAGGTACAGGCAACATGGAGCTGCACCTCTCTCGTAAGATCGCTGAAAAACGCGTCTTCCCGGCTATCGACTACAACCGCTCCGGTACGCGTAAAGAAGAGCTGCTCACTACCCAGGAAGAGCTGCAGAAAATGTGGATCCTGCGTAAAATCATTCACCCGATGGGTGAAATCGATGCAATGGAGTTCCTCATCAATAAACTGGCGATGACCAAGACCAATGACGATTTCTTCGAGATGATGAAACGCTCATAAATTTGTCTTATGCCAAAAACGCCACGTGTTTACGTGGCGTTTTGCTTTTATATCTGTAATCTTAACGGCGCACTGGCAATATTGGGAAAATTCCTGGATTTTGCTCGTGTGTTATGCAATTTGCATATCAAATGATTAATTTTTGCACAGGGCTGGTGGGTTTGGACGGGAGTTTCCCTTCTGAATAAAGGCCTTCGTGGTTATACTTCTGCTAATAATTTTCTCTGAGAGCATGCATTGTGAATTTACTGACAGTGAGTACTGATCTCATCAGTATCTTTTTATTCACGACACTGTTTCTATTTTTTGCCCGCAAGGTCGCAAAAAAAGTCGGTTTAGTGGATAAACCTAACTTCCGCAAACGTCACCAGGGATTGATACCGCTCGTTGGGGGTATTTCTGTTTACGCAGGGATTTGCTTTACGTTCGGAATTGTCGACTACTATATTCCGCATGCATCTCTCTATCTCGCCTGTGCTGGTGTTTTGGTGTTTATTGGCGCACTGGATGACCGCTTCGATATCAGTGTAAAAATCCGTGCCACCATCCAGGCTGCTGTTGGCATCGTTATGATGGTGTTCGGCAAACTTTATCTCAGTAGCCTGGGCTATATCTTCGGTTCTTGGGAAATGGTGCTCGGGCCGTTTGGCTACTTCCTGACGCTGTTTGCCGTTTGGGCCGCAATCAACGCTTTCAACATGGTTGATGGTATTGATGGTCTGCTGGGAGGTCTCTCCTGCGTCTCGTTCGCGGCAATCGGTATGATTTTGTGGTTCGACGGGCAAACCAGCCTCGCTATCTGGTGCTTTGCGATGATCGCCGCCATCCTGCCATATATTATGCTCAACCTTGGGGTTCTGGGCCGCCGCTACAAAGTCTTTATGGGGGATGCGGGTAGTACGCTGATTGGTTTCACCGTTATCTGGATCCTGCTGGAAACCACCCAGGGCAAAACGCATCCGATTAGCCCGGTGACTGCATTATGGATAATCGCCATTCCGCTAATGGACATGGTGGCAATTATGTACCGTCGCTTGCGTAAAGGTATGAGTCCATTCTCGCCTGACCGCCAGCATATTCATCATTTGATCATGCGCGCCGGGTTTACTTCTCGTCAGGCGTTTGTGTTGATTACCCTTGCCGCCGCACTGCTCGCCTCCATTGGCGTGCTGGCGGAATACTCTCATTTTGTCCCTGAATGGGTCATGCTGGTGCTCTTTTTGCTAGCATTCTTCCTCTATGGCTATTGTATTAAGCGTGCCTGGAAGGTTGCTCGCTTTATTAAGCGTGTGAAACGCCGACTGCGCAGAAATCGTGGTGGCAGCCCCAACTTAACCAAATAAACGAGGATGTAATGACGCAACCAATGCCTGGGAAACCAGCCGAAAATGCTGAAAATGAACTGGATATTCGTGGGTTGTTTCGTACCTTGTGGGCTGGGAAGCTGTGGATTGTTGGCATGGGACTGGCGTTTGCTTTAATCGCGCTGGCGTATACATTTTTTGCCCGTCAGGAGTGGAGCGCGACGGCGATTACCGATCGTCCAACGGTGAATATGTTGGGGGGATACTACTCGCAACAGCAGTTTCTGCGTAACCTGGATGAGCGCGCCGGTACGACTCCTGCCGATCAGCCATCGGTAATGGACGAAGCCTATAAAGAGTTTGTTATGCAACTGGCGTCGTGGGATACCCGCCGCGATTTCTGGCTGCAGACGGACTATTATAAACAGCGGATGGTTGGTAACAGTAAAGCCGATGCAGCGTTGCTGGATGAAATGATCAACAACATCCAGTTTATTCCCGGTGATTCTGCCCGTGCAATCAATGACAACGTGAAATTGATTGCCGAAACCGCCCCTGATGCTAATAACCTGCTGCGTCAGTATGTCGCATTCGCGAGTCAGCGCGCGGCCAGCCATTTGAATGATGAGCTGAAAGGCGCATGGGCGGCGCGCACCATCCAGACGAAAGCTCAGGTAAAGCGTCAGGAAGAGGTTGCGAAAGCGATCTACGACCGCCGGGTAAACAGCATTGAGCAGGCGCTCAAAATTGCCGAACAACATAATATCTCTCGCAGTGCGACAGACGTTCCTGCGGATGAATTGCCTGATTCAGAAATGTTTCTGCTTGGGCGCCCTATGCTGCAGGCGCGGTTAGAAAATTTACAGGCCGTCGGCCCGGCCTTTGATCTCGACTATGATCAGAATCGGGCTATGTTGAACACCCTTAATGTTGGTCCAACCCTGGATCCGCGTTTTCAGACCTATCGCTATTTGCGTACGCCGGAAGAACCGGTAAAACGCGATAGCCCGCGTCGTGCCTTCCTGATGATTATGTGGGGCATTGTCGGGGGGCTGATCGGGGCTGGTGTCGCATTAACCCGCCGTTGCTCGAAATAGCAACACTGCTGCGGCGAGCGCCTGAGAGCTCGCCGCTTTTTCGAAGAGAATCGATGTGAAAGTACTGACTGTATTTGGCACGCGCCCGGAAGCCATTAAGATGGCGCCGTTGGTGCATGCGTTGGCAAAAGATCCTTTTTTTGAGGCTAAAGTTTGCGTCACTGCGCAGCATCGGGAGATGCTCGATCAGGTGCTAAAACTCTTTTCCATTGTACCTGACTACGATCTCAACATAATGCAGCCGGGACAGGGACTGACCGAAATAACCTGTCGGATCCTGGAAGGGCTAAAACCTATTCTTGCCGAGTTCAAACCTGATGTGGTGCTGGTGCACGGCGATACCACCACCACGCTGGCTACCAGTCTGGCAGCGTTTTATCAGCGTATTCCAGTTGGTCACGTTGAGGCGGGGTTGCGCACGGGCGATCTCTACTCGCCGTGGCCGGAAGAGGCTAACCGCACGTTGACCGGGCATCTGGCGATGTATCACTTCTCCCCTACCGAAACGTCGCGGCAAAACCTGCTGCGTGAGAACGTCGCTGATAGTCGAATCTTCATTACCGGTAATACGGTCATCGACGCCTTGTTGTGGGTGCGCGATCAGGTTATGAACAGCAACGCGCAACGAACAGCGCTGGCGGCGAATTACCCGTTTATCGACCCTGATAAAAAAATGATTCTGGTGACCGGTCACCGACGCGAAAGCTTCGGTCGCGGTTTTGAGGAAATCTGCCATGCGCTGGCGGAAATCGCCACGACTCACCAGGACATCCAGATTGTCTATCCGGTACATCTCAATCCGAATGTCAGAGAACCGGTCAATCGCATTCTGGGGCACGTGAAAAACGTTATTCTGATCGATCCGCAAGAGTATTTACCGTTTGTCTGGCTGATGAACCACGCCTGGCTGATTTTGACCGATTCCGGCGGCATTCAGGAAGAAGCGCCCTCGCTGGGGAAACCGGTACTGGTGATGCGCGATACCACTGAGCGCCCGGAAGCGGTAACAGCGGGTACGGTGCGTCTGGTTGGCACAGATAAACAGCGGATTGTCGAGGAAGTGACGCGTCTTTTAGAAGACGAAAACGAATATCAAACCATGAGCCGCGCCCATAACCCATATGGTGATGGTCAGGCATGCTCTCGCATTTTGGAAGCGTTAAAAAATAATCGGATATCACTATGAGTTTTGCGACCATTTCTGTCATTGGATTGGGTTACATTGGGCTGCCGACGGCGGCGGCGTTTGCCTCCCGACAAAAACAGGTGATTGGCGTCGATATCAACCAACAGACGGTTGATACCATCAATCGTGGCGAAATCCATATCGTCGAACCTGATTTGGCGAGCGTGGTAAAAACTGCCGTGGAAGAGGGTTTTTTGCGAGCGAGTACCACGCCCGTTGAGGCCGATGCCTGGCTGATTGCTGTACCGACGCCGTTTAAAGGCGATCATGAGCCGGATATGGCCTATGTTGAATCGGCTGCCCGTTCCATCGCGCCAGTACTGAAAAAAGGCGCGCTGGTGATCCTTGAATCCACCTCTCCGGTAGGGGCAACCGAGAAAATGGCAGAATGGTTAGCAGAGATGCGCCCGGACTTGACCTTTCCGCAGCAGGTCGGCGAGCAGGCGGACGTGAATATTGCCTACTGCCCGGAGCGTGTGCTGCCAGGACAGGTGATGGTTGAGCTGATTAAAAATGATCGCGTGATTGGCGGTATGACGCCAGTTTGCTCGGCGCGCGCCAGCGAATTGTACAAAATCTTCCTTGAAGGTGAGTGTGTCGTCACTAACTCGCGGACGGCGGAAATGTGCAAGCTGACCGAAAACAGCTTCCGCGATGTGAATATTGCCTTCGCTAATGAACTGTCGCTGATTTGCGCCGATCAGGGAATTAACGTCTGGGAATTGATTCGTCTGGCCAATCGTCACCCTCGCGTCAATATTCTGCAGCCTGGTCCGGGCGTGGGCGGTCACTGCATCGCTGTTGATCCGTGGTTTATTGTGGCGCAGAACCCGCAGCAGGCACGCCTTATTCGTACTGCCCGGGAAGTGAATGATCACAAACCTTTTTGGGTAATTGATCAGGTGAAAGCGACGGTAGCTGATTGTCTGGCCGCCACTGATAAACGCGCCAGCGAGCTAAAAATTGCCTGCTTTGGGCTGGCGTTTAAGCCGAATATTGATGACCTGCGCGAAAGTCCGGCGATGGAAATCGCTGAACTGATCGCTCAATGGCACAGTGGTGAAACGCTGGTTGTCGAACCGAACATTCACCAGTTGCCGAAAAAACTGACCGGGCTTTGCACGCTGGCGCAGCTTGATGACGCGCTGGCGACGGCTGATGTGTTGGTGATGCTGGTCGATCATAGTCAGTTCAAAGTTATCAATGGCGACAACGTTCGTCAGCAATATATTGTTGATGTTAAAGGAGTCTGGCGCTGATGAGAAAAATTCTGGTGACAGGTGGTGCCGGGTTTATTGGCTCGGCGCTGGTGCGTTATATCATCAACGAAACCCGTGATGCGGTAGTGGTTGTCGATAAACTGACCTACGCTGGAAACTTAATGTCGCTGGCACCGGTCGCACAGAGCGATCGCTTTGCCTTTGAGAAAGTTGATGTTTGTGATCGGGCAGAGTTGGCGCGCGTTTTTGCCCGGCATCAACCTGACTGTGTGATGCATCTGGCGGCGGAAAGTCACGTTGACCGTTCTATCGACGGTCCGGCGGCATTTATCGAAACCAACATTGTGGGTACTTACACACTTCTTGAAGCGGCGCGGGCTTACTGGAATACGCTGGCGGATGATAAAAAATCGGCTTTCCGTTTCCACCATATCTCTACCGACGAAGTGTATGGCGACCTGCACTCTACGGATGATTTCTTCACCGAAACCACGCCGTATGCGCCGAGTAGTCCTTATTCCGCGTCAAAAGCCAGCAGCGATCATCTGGTCCGCGCCTGGCTGCGTACCTACGGTTTGCCGACGCTTATCACCAACTGCTCGAATAACTACGGCCCTTATCACTTCCCGGAAAAACTGATCCCGCTGATGATCCTCAACGCGCTGGCGGGTAAACCGCTACCGGTATATGGCAACGGGCAGCAAATCCGTGACTGGTTGTATGTCGAAGACCACGCTCGCGCGCTGTATTGCGTGGCGACCACCGGAAAAATCGGTGAAACCTATAATATTGGTGGTCACAACGAGCGTAAGAATCTCGATGTGGTGGAAACCATTTGCGAACTGCTGGAAGAACTGGCACCAAACAAACCGCAGGGTGTGGCGCACTATCGTGACCTGATCACCTTTGTCGCCGATCGTCCTGGGCATGATTTACGTTATGCCATCGATGCCTCGAAAATTGCCCGTGAACTTGGCTGGCTGCCGCAGGAAACTTTTGAAAGTGGTATGCGTAAAACAGTGCAGTGGTATCTGACCAATGAAAGCTGGTGGAAGCAGGTACAGGACGGCAGCTATCAGGGCGAACGTTTGGGGCTGAAGGGGTAAGCAGACATGAAAGGGATTATCCTGGCGGGCGGTTCTGGCACTCGCCTGCACCCGATTACGCGCGGTGTGTCGAAGCAGCTACTGCCGATTTACGATAAACCAATGATTTACTATCCGTTGTCGGTGCTGATGCTGGCGGGTATCCGCGAAATTCTCATCATCACCACGCCGGAAGATAAAGGTTATTTTCAGCGCCTGCTGGGCGACGGCAGCGAGTTCGGTATCCATCTGGAATATGCAGAACAGCCCAGCCCGGACGGCCTGGCGCAGGCGTTTATCATCGGTGAAACCTTCCTTAACGGTGAACCTTCCTGCCTGGTGCTGGGCGATAATATCTTTTTTGGTCAGGGTTTCAGTCCGAAACTGCGGCATGTTGCGGCGCGTACGGAAGGCGCGACGATTTTTGGCTATCAGGTGATGGATCCAGAACGCTTCGGTGTCGTGGAGTTTGACGATAATTTCCACGCCATTTCACTGGAAGAAAAGCCAAAGCAGCCGAAATCAAACTGGGCGGTAACCGGACTTTATTTCTACGACAGCAGCGTGGTGGAGTACGCGAAGCAGGTGAAGCCGTCGGAACGCGGTGAGTTGGAAATAACCTCCATTAATCAAATGTATCTGGAGGCAGGTAACCTGACCGTTGAACTACTGGGGCGCGGATTTGCCTGGCTGGACACCGGTACTCACGACAGCCTGATTGAAGCCAGTACCTTTGTACAGACGGTGGAAAAACGCCAGGGCTTTAAGATTGCCTGTCTGGAAGAGATCGCCTGGCGCAACGGCTGGCTCGACGACGAAGGCGTGAAGCGCGCCGCAAGTTCGCTGGCGAAAACCGGTTACGGTCAATATCTGCTGGAGTTACTCCGTGCCCGTCCACGCCAGTATTGAACCACTCATCTGGGAAAATGCCTTCTTTGGCGTTAACAGCGCCATTGTGCGCATCAGTGCTGAAGCGCCTCTCTTGACGCCAGACGCGTTAGCGCCGTGGTCGCGGGTACAGGCCAAAATTGCCGCATCAAACACCGCTGAGCTGGATGCTCTGCAACAGTTGGGATTCATACTGGTGGAAGGTGAAATCGATTTGGCGTTACCGGTGACTAATGCTGGTGAAAGCAATGCGGAAGTGGCACAAGAGACTGATATTCCCGCATTACGTCAGTTAGCCAGCGCCGCATTTGTGCAAAGCCGTTTTCGTGCGCCGTGGTATGCGCCTGACGCCAGCGGTCGCTTTTATGCGCAGTGGATTGAAAATGCCGTGCGCGGCACCTTTGATCATCAATGTCTGGTTTTACGTTCGGCGTCTGGCGCTATTCGCGGCTATGTTTCCCTGCGGGAGTTGAACGCCACCGATGTGCGAATTGGTTTGTTGGCAGGGCGCGGAGCAGGTGAACAGTTGATGCAGGCAGCGCTAAACTGGGCGTATGCTCGCGGTAAAACAACTTTGCGGGTGGCGACCCAGATGGGCAACACCGCCGCGCTTAAACGATACATACAAAGCGGTGCGAATGTAGAAAGCACTGCATACTGGTTATACAGGTGATCACATGATTCCATTTAACGCTCCGCCGGTGGTGGGAACCGAACTCGACTATATGCAGTCGGCTATGGGCAGCGGCAAACTGTGCGGCGATGGTGGTTTTACCCGTCGCTGTCAGCAGTGGCTGGAACAACGTTTTGGCAGTGCCAAAGTGTTGTTAACGCCTTCCTGTACCGCTTCTCTGGAGATGGCGGCGCTGTTGCTGGATATTCAGCCGGGCGATGAAGTGATCATGCCGAGCTACACTTTTGTCTCCACCGCTAACGCTTTTGTACTGCGTGGGGCAAAAATTGTCTTTGTCGATATTCGCCCGGATACCATGAACATCGACGAAACGCTGATTGAAGCGGCGATCACCGACAAAACGCGCGTTATTGTGCCGGTGCATTACGCGGGGGTGGCCTGTGAAATGGACACTATAATGGCGCTGGCGAAAAAGCATAATCTGTTTGTGGTGGAAGATGCCGCTCAGGGCGTGATGTCCACTTACAAAGGGCGTGCGCTGGGAACCATTGGTCATATTGGCTGCTTTAGCTTCCATGAAACCAAAAACTACACGGCGGGCGGTGAAGGCGGTGCGACGCTGATTAACGATAACGCGTTGATCGAGCGAGCGGAGATCATCCGCGAAAAAGGTACTAACCGCAGCCAGTTCTTCCGTGGGCAGGTTGATAAATATACCTGGCGCGATATCGGTTCCAGCTATTTGATGTCCGATCTGCAAGCGGCGTACCTGTGGGCGCAACTGGAAGCGGCGGATCGCATCAACCAGCAGCGCCTAGCGCTGTGGCAAAACTACTACGATGCGTTAACACCTCTGGCGAAAGCTGGGCGTATCGAACTGCCGTCTATTCCCGATGGTTGCGTGCAGAATGCGCATATGTTCTACATTAAACTGCGGGATATTGATGACCGGAGCGCGTTGATAAACTTCCTGAAAGAAGCGGAAATCATGGCGGTGTTCCACTATATTCCGCTACACGCAAGCCCGGCGGGTGAACACTTTGGTGAATTCCATGGCGAAGATCGTTACACCACCAAAGAGAGTGAGCGTTTGTTGCGCCTGCCGCTGTTCTATAACCTGTCGCCCGTCAATCAGTGCACGGTAATTGCGACCTTATTGAACTACTTCTCCTGATATGTCACTGGCAAAAGCGTCTTTGTGGACGGCGGCCAGTACGCTGGTCAAGATTGGTGCCGGGTTACTGGTTGGTAAATTACTGGCGGTGTCATTTGGTCCGGCTGGACTGGGGTTGGCGGCGAATTTCCGCCAGTTGATTACCGTGCTCGGCGTACTGGCGGGAGCGGGTATCTTTAACGGTGTAACTAAGTACGTTGCCCAGCACCATGATAATCCGCAGCAGCTGCGCCGCGTGGTTGGTACTTCATCTGCAATGGTGCTTGGCTTCTCCACGCTGATGGCGCTGGTTTTTGTGCTGGCAGCTGCGCCAATCAGCCAGGGATTGTTTGGTAATATCGACTATCAGGGACTGGTGCGTTTAGTGGCGCTGGTGCAAATGGGGATCGCCTGGGGCAACCTGTTGCTGGCGTTGATGAAAGGCTTTCGCGATGCCGCAGGTAATGCGTTATCGCTGATGGTCGGCAGCTTGATTGGCGTCATCGCTTATTACGTCAGTTACCGTTTGGGCGGTTATGAAGGTGCGTTGCTGGGGCTGGCGTTGATTCCCGCGCTGGTGGTGATTCCTGCCGTCATCATGCTGATGAAGCGTGGCGTTATCCCGTTAAGCTATCTGAAACCCAGCTGGGATAGCGGTCTGGCAGGGCAGTTGAGCAAGTTTACGCTTATGGCGTTGATTACGTCGGTGACCTTGCCCGTTGCGTACATCATGATGCGTAAGCTACTGGCGGCGCAGTATAGCTGGGATGAAGTGGGTATCTGGCAAGGGGTGAGCAGTATTTCCGACGCCTACCTGCAATTTATTACGGTATCATTCAGCGTATATTTACTGCCCACGTTGTCGCGGCTAACGGAAAAGCGCGATATCACCCGGGAAGTGGTTAAATCGCTGAAATTCGTCTTACCGGCGGTAGCGGCGGCGAGTTTTACCGTCTGGCTGCTACGTGATTTTGCCATCTGGCTGCTGTTGTCGAATAAATTTACCGCCATGCGCGATCTCTTTGCCTGGCAGTTGGTGGGTGATGTGTTGAAAGTGGGCGCTTATGTCTTTGGTTATCTGGTGATCGCCAAAGCGTCGCTACGGCTTTATATTCTGGCGGAAGTTAGCCAGTTCACTTTATTGATGATATTTGCCCACTGGCTGATCCCCGTGCATGGCGCACTGGGCGCGGCGCAGGCCTATATGGCAACCTATATCGTCTATTTTTCTCTTTGTTGTGGCGTGTTTTTACTCTGGCGTAGGCGGGCATGACTGTACTGATTCACGTTCTGGGATCGGATATCCCTCACCATAATCGAACCGTTTTGCGGTTTTTCAACGACGCGCTGGCCGCGACGAGTGAGCACGCGCGCGAGTTTATGGTTGCTGGTAAGGACGACGGCTTAAGTGACAGCTGCCCGGCGCTTTCTGTGAAATTTTATCCAGGTAAAAAATCGCTGGCAGAAGCGGTAATTGCTAAAGCAAAAGCTGATCGCAATCAGCGGTTTTTCTTCCACGGTCAGTTCAACACCGCACTGTGGCTGGCGTTGCTTAGCGGTGGCATTAAGCCCAGTCAGTTTTACTGGCATATCTGGGGGGCAGATTTATATGAAGTCTCCAGTGGGTTGAAATTTAGACTGTTTTATCCCATTCGTCGTTTGGCGCAAAAGCGGGTCGGCTGCGTATTTGCCACTCGCGGTGATTTGAGCTTTTTTGCCAAAACGCATCCAAAGGTGCGGGGCGAACTGCTCTATTTCCCGACGCGGATGGACCCTTCTCTCAATATGATGGCGAACGATCGGCAACGTGAAGGGAAAATGACCATCCTTGTGGGAAACTCCGGCGATCGTAGCAATGAGCATATCGCCGCTCTGCGCGCTGTTCATCAACAGTTTGGCGATACGGTAAAAGTGGTGGTGCCGATGGGCTATCCGCCTAATAACGAAGCGTACATCAACGACGTTCGCCAGGTGGGGCTGGAATTATTCAGCGAAGAAAATCTGCAAGTTCTGAGCGAAAAACTGGAGTTTGACGCTTATCTGGCGCTACTTCGCCAGTGCGATCTCGGCTACTTTATTTTTGCCCGCCAGCAGGGCATTGGTACGCTGTGCTTACTGATTCAGGCGGGTATTCCTTGTGTGCTTAACCGGGAAAATCCGTTCTGGCAGGATATGACGGAACAGCATTTGCCGGTGTTGTTTACTACCGACGATCTCAACGAGGATATTGTGCGTGAAGCGCAGCGCCAGTTGGCGTCGGTGGATAAAAACACCATTGCCTTCTTTAGCCCGAACTATCTGCAAGGCTGGCAACGGGCGCTGGCTATTGCCGCCGGGGAGGTCGCATGAGTCTGCTGCAATTCAGTGGCCTGTTTGTTGTCTGGCTGCTTTGCACGCTGTTTATTGCCACGCTGACCTGGTTTGAATTCCGCCGTGTGCGCTTTAACTTCAATGTCTTCTTTTCATTGCTGTTTTTGCTCACTTTTTTCTTTGGCTTCCCGCTGACCAGCGTGCTGGTGTTTCGCTTTGATGTTAGCGTCGCACCGCCGGAAATCTTGTTGCAGGCGTTGCTTTCTGCGGGCTGCTTCTATGCGGTTTACTATGTCACCTACAAAACTCGCCTACGCAAACGTGTTGTCGATGTATCGCGCCGTCCGCTGTTTACCATGAATCGCGTGGAGACCAATCTCACGTGGGGGATTCTGATGGGCATCGCGCTGGTGAGTGTCGGCATCTTCTTCATGCACAACGGCTTTTTGCTGTTCCGGCTTAACTCTTACAGTCAAATCTTTTCCAGCGAAGTCTCCGGTGTGGCGTTAAAACGCTTCTTTTACTTTTTCATCCCGGCGATGCTGGTGGTCTACTTTCTGCGCCAGGACAGCAAAGCGTGGCTGTTTTTTCTTGTCAGCACCGTCGCGTTTGGTTTGTTGACTTATATGATTGTCGGCGGCACTCGCGCCAATATCATCATCGCATTCGCTATCTTCTTGTTTATCGGCATTATTCGTGGCTGGATTTCGTTATGGATGCTGGCGGTGGCGGGCGTGTTGGGGATTGTTGGCATGTTCTGGCTGGCGCTAAAACGCTATGGAATGAATGTGAGCGGCGATGAAGCGTTCTATACGTTTCTCTATCTCACCCGCGATACCTTTTCGCCGTGGGAGAATCTGGCGTTGTTGTTGCAGAACTACGACAACATCGACTTCCAGGGGCTGGCGCCGATTGTCCGTGATTTCTATGTTTTTATCCCTTCCTGGCTGTGGCCGGGGCGCCCGAGTATGGTGCTGAACTCTGCCAACTATTTCACCTGGGAAGTGCTGAATAACCACTCCGGGCTGGCGATCTCGCCTACGCTTATTGGTTCGCTGATTGTCATGGGCGGCGTACTGTTTATTCCGTTGGGGGCGATTGTGGTTGGGTTGATCATCAAATGGTTTGACTGGTTGTATGAACTGGGCAACCGCGAAACCAATCGCTATAAAGCGGCGATTTTGCACAGCTTCTGCTTCGGGGCGATCTTCAATATGATCGTGCTGGCGCGTGAAGGGCTGGATTCGTTTGTTTCACGCGTCGTCTTTTTTATCGTGGTCTTCGGCGCAAGTCTGATGATCGCAAAACTGTTGTACTGGCTTTTTGAAAGCGCCGGACTCATTCATAAACGCACAAAATCATCGCTCCGGTCACAAAGTTGAAGGATAACAATGGATAACACCACCACGGCACCGACCTATACGCTGCGTGGCTTACAGTTAATTGGTTGGCGTGATATGCAGCATGCCCTCGATTATCTGTTCGCCGACGGGCAACTGAAGCAGGGAACGCTGGTAGCCATCAATGCTGAAAAAATGCTGACCATTGAAGATAATGCTGAGGTCAGGGAGTTAATTAACGCTGCCGAATTTAAATATGCTGATGGCATCAGCGTTGTACGTTCAGTGCGTAAAAAGTACCCGCAGGCGCAGGTTTCCCGCGTTGCCGGGGCCGATCTCTGGGAAGAGCTG
Organism: Escherichia albertii NBRC 107761 = DSM 17582; assembly: GCF_000759775.1. Classification (GTDB taxonomy): domain Bacteria; phylum Pseudomonadota; class Gammaproteobacteria; order Enterobacterales; family Enterobacteriaceae; genus Escherichia; species Escherichia albertii. Next base: position 24,356 of record NZ_BBMY01000023.1, on the reverse strand, counting down.
ATGGCGCGCGCAGGCAAGGAAGGGACGCCGGTATTTCTTGTCGGTGGTAAACCGGAGGTGCTGGCGCAAACCGAAGCAAAACTGCGCGACCTGTGGAATGTGAATATCGTTGGCAGCCAGGACGGTTATTTTAAACCCGAGCAGCGGCAGGCGTTGTTTGAGCGTATCCATGCCAGCGGAGCGCAAATCGTCACCGTCGCGATGGGATCGCCAAAGCAGGAGATCTTTATGCGCGATTGCCGTCTGGTGCACCCGGATGCGCTGTATATGGGCGTTGGCGGGACTTACGATGTCTTTACCGGTCATGTGAAACGAGCGCCAGAGGCCTGGCAAAAACTGGGGCTGGAGTGGCTTTATCGCCTGCTATCACAGCCGAGTCGTATCAAGCGTCAATTGCGTTTACTGCGTTATTTACGCTGGCATTACACTGGTAATCTCTGATTCTCTCCTCTGTAAGCGACGTAGGTGCTCACTCCGTCGCCCTTCTGCTGTTTTATTACACAAAGCATTCAATTTTTTAATGCTTAATTTGCCATTTCTCCTGAATTACGAAAACATTTGCAACACTCGATGTACCCATAACGATACCCGGTAACACCGGAAAACATGCAAACACAACACGAGGATTTATGGCTGATAACAAACCAGAGCTACAGCGTGGGCTGGAAGCTCGACATATCGAACTCATCGCCCTGGGGGGCACCATTGGCGTCGGCCTGTTTATGGGGGCCGCCAGTACCCTGAAATGGGCCGGGCCATCCGTATTGTTGGCCTATATCATCGCCGGGCTGTTCGTCTTTTTCATCATGCGCTCAATGGGTGAAATGTTGTTTCTTGAGCCGGTTACCGGTTCATTCGCCGTCTATGCGCATCGTTATATGAGCCCGTTCTTTGGCTATCTCACCGCCTGGTCTTACTGGTTTATGTGGATAGCGGTGGGGATCTCGGAAATCACCGCTATCGGCGTTTACGTTCAGTTCTGGTTCCCGGAGATGGCGCAGTGGATACCCGCGTTGATTGCTGTTGCGCTGGTGGCGCTGGCGAATCTGGCGGCGGTGCGGTTGTACGGCGAAATCGAGTTCTGGTTCGCAATGATCAAAGTTACCACCATTATCGTGATGATTGTCATTGGCCTGGGCGTGATTTTCTTTGGTTTTGGCAACGGCGGGCAGTCGATTGGTTTTAGCAATCTCACAGAGCATGGCGGTTTCTTTGCAGGTGGCTGGAAAGGGTTCCTGACCGCATTGTGTATTGTGGTGGCGTCCTACCAGGGCGTGGAGCTGATTGGCATCACCGCTGGTGAAGCAAAAAATCCACAGGTCACGCTACGTAGTGCGGTAGGTAAAGTGCTGTGGCGGATCCTGATTTTCTACGTTGGCGCGATTTTCGTTATCGTTACCATCTTCCCGTGGAATGAAATAGGCAGCAACGGCAGCCCGTTCGTACTGACTTTTGCCAAAATCGGTATTACCGCAGCGGCGGGTATTATCAACTTTGTGGTGCTGACGGCAGCGCTTTCTGGCTGTAACAGCGGCATGTACAGTTGCGGACGTATGCTCTACGCACTGGCGAAAAATCGTCAGTTACCGGCGGCGATGGCGAAAGTTTCCCGTCATGGCGTACCGGTTGCGGGGGTAGCGGTCTCAATTGCTATTCTGCTAATTGGCTCGTGCCTGAACTATATCATTCCCAATCCACAGCGTGTGTTTGTCTACGTCTACAGTGCCAGCGTGCTTCCAGGGATGGTGCCGTGGTTTGTGATTTTGATAAGCCAGTTGCGTTTTCGTCGTGCACACAAAGCGGCGATTGCCGATCATCCGTTCCGCTCCATTCTGTTCCCGTGGGCCAACTACGTAACAATGGTGTTCCTGATTTGCGTTTTGATCGGCATGTATTTTAATGAAGATACCCGTATGTCGCTGTTTGTCGGCAGCATCTTTATGCTGGCGGTGACGGCGATTTATAAAATTTTTGGCCTTAATCGCCACGGTAAAGCGCATAAACTGGAGGAATAAGCAACAAAACGCATAAACCGTAACCAAACGCGCATTTTATTTAAAAAGGGACTAGACAGAGGGGCGGGAAGTCCGTATTATCCACCCCCGCAACGGCGCTAAGCGCCCGTAGCTCAGCTGGATAGAGCGCTGCCCTCCGGAGGCAGAGGTCTCAGGTTCGAATCCTGTCGGGCGCGCCATTTAGTCCCGGCGCTTGAGCTGCGGTGGTAGTAATACCGCGTAACAAGATTTGTAGTGGTGGCTATAGCTCAGTTGGTAGAGCCCTGGATTGTGATTCCAGTTGTCGTGGGTTCGAATCCCATTAGCCACCCCATTATTAGAAGTTGTGACAATGCGAAGGTGGCGGAATTGGTAGACGCGCTAGCTTCAGGTGTTAGTGTCCTTACGGACGTGGGGGTTCAAGTCCCCCCCCTCGCACCACGACTTAAAGAGTTGAACTAAAATTCAAAAAGCAGTATTTCGGCGAGTAGCGCAGCTTGGTAGCGCAACTGGTTTGGGACCAGTGGGTCGGAGGTTCGAATCCTCTCTCGCCGACCAATTTTGAACCCCGCTTCGGCGGGGTTTTTTGTTTTCTGTGTATTCCATCACTTCCCCTTCGCAATAAACGCCCGTAGTAATGTTTTGCCGCGCAGTATGATTTCGTCCTTACACTCATCGAAGGACGACTTCAGACAAGGAGCGACCATGCTGCAACAGGTTCCGACGCGTGCTTTTCATATTATGGCGAAGCCGAGCGGTTCTGATTGTAATCTGAACTGTGACTACTGTTTTTATCTTGAAAAACAATCCCTTTATCACGAAAAGCCAGTCACGCATATGGACGATGACACGCTGGAAGCGTATGTCCGCCACTATATCGCCGCCAGCGAACCACAAAACGAGGTGGCTTTTACCTGGCAGGGCGGCGAACCAACGTTACTCGGACTGGATTTTTACCGTCGTGCCGTAGCGTTACAGGTGAAATATGGCGCTGGCAGGCGGATAAGTAATAGCTTCCAGACTAACGGCGTGCTGCTGGATGACGAATGGTGTGCATTTCTGGCAGAAAACCATTTTCTTGTTGGGTTATCGCTGGACGGTCCGGCTGAGATCCACAATCAATATCGCGTGACCAAAGGCGGCAGACCCACGCATAAGTTGGTGATGCGCGCCCTGACGCTGCTGCAAAAACATCATGTCGACTATAACGTACTGGTCTGCGTCAATCGCACCAGCGCGCAGCAACCGTTGCTGGTTTATGATTTTTTGTGCGATGCGGGAGTTGAATTTATCCAGTTTATTCCGGTGGTCGAGCGTCTGGCTGATGAAACAGCTGCCCGTGATGGACTGAAATTACATGCGCCTGGCGATATTCAGGGTGAGCTGACGGAATGGTCGGTGCGCCCCGATGAGTTCGGTGAATTTCTGGTGGCGATATTCGACCACTGGATCAAACGCGATGTCGGCAAGATTTTCGTAATGAATATCGAATGGGCATTTGCCAATTTTGTCGGTGCGCCGGGCGCGGTTTGCCATCATCAGCCAACCTGTGGGCGCTCGGTGATTGTTGAGCATAACGGCGACGTTTATGCCTGCGATCACTATGTTTATCCGCAATATCGACTGGGGAATATGCATAAGCAGACGGTTGCAGAAATGGTCGATTCCTCACAACAGCAGGCATTTGGTGAAGATAAATTTAAGCAGTTACCGATGCAGTGCCGCAGTTGCAACGTGTTAAAAGCATGTTGGGGAGGTTGCCCGAAACATCGCTTCATGCTCGATGCTGGCGGTAAACCGGGGCTGAATTATTTGTGTGCCGGGTATCAGCGTTATTTCCGCCATCTACCGCCGTATCTGAAAGCGATGGCTGATTTGCTGGCGCATGGTCGCCCGGCCAGCGACATAATGCAGTCGCATTTGATGGTGGTGAATAAGTAAAAAGTGGTTGATTGCCGGATGCGATGCTGGCGCATCTTATCCGGCCTACAGAACGCTGCAATATATTGAATTTATACGATCTGGTAGGCCGGATAAGGCGTTCACGCCGCATCCGGCAATGGCAGCGCTGTCCAATACAGCGATAGCGCTGAATTAATCAGATTTAATCTGCGCGCGTGGCGGATATTTTTTCAGGATATCCATATACGCGTGCATTTCTGTCTGTAGCGGCACACCCATTGGGATATGGCGCACCCCGATGGAGTCGCTTTCCTGCGGATCGGTATACAAATTAAATACCGCAGACCCCGCAGTTTGCATTACCGTACCCGAGAACCCTCCCTGGTATCCGCTCTGGGTATACGCATATGGCTGCTGAATCAGCACGTGATACTTGAACTCATCCATACGTACAGCAGAAAGTTTGCCGTTGAGGAAGTAATGCTCCGCCTTACGGTTAGACTGACCATTTGTTCCCAGGAAGAAAGATGTCTGGTCCACACCATCAATAAAGGTTGTTTTCGGCACCAGTTTCGCCACTTTCGCTCCAGGATGACCTGCCAGATCCAGCGCGGTTGGGAAGAGATCCGCCAGATCAACAATACCGTCAGATTTACGCGGTTGGATCATGCCTTTCCAGTAAACGAAAGTCGGTACGCGAACGCCGCCTTCCCAGGTCGAACCTTTAGCGCCACGGAACGGAGTACGACCGTGCGGCGGTACTTCGGCTTCTGGTCCGTTATCGGAAGTAAAGACAATCAGCGTGTTATCCAACTGGCCGTTTTTCTCCAGCGTTTTGTACAGGTTGGCGAAGATATCGTTCATTTCCACCATACAATCGCCATAAGAGGTACGTGCTGGGGAGCTACCGGCATACTTCGCATTCGGGTAGTTATCAAAGTGGCAGCCGCGAGTGCCATAATAGAGGAAGAAAGGCTTATCGCTCTTCGCCATCTTATCGAGGAACTTAACGCCATATTCCATCCAGCGTTGATCCAGGTCTTCCATATATTTCGGTGTAATGTCGGCAATGGCTTGCTGTTCGCCACCACGTACGGCATGAACATCATCTTTGCTGAACGGTAATTGTTTGATGTATTCAGAACGGTCCGGGCTCAGGGCGACCTCTGGGTTGACGTGAACATCGCGCCATTCGGTATACATATCAGAGACAGAGTTAAAGCCGCGGAAATCATCAAAACCGACGTTCTGCGGTTGGGATTCTTTGTTTTCACCCATATGCCATTTACCGATAGCCTGGGTTACATAGCCTTGATCGTGCAGCAATTGCGGCAGAGTCGTTAAGCCTTGTAAGCCTCCTGGTTGCCCGTACATCGGTGGCATCAGAATACCGTGGTGAATTGAGTATTGTCCGGTGAGAATAGTGGCGCGGGTCGGAGAAGAACTTGGTTGTGAATATGCAGAGGTTAAAATCAGCCCCTGACTGGCAACTGAGTCAATGTCTGGCGTTGGATTGCCCACCGCCACGCCGCCGCCGTTAAAGCCAACGTCCATCCAGCCCACATCATCCAGCAAGAAAATAACTACGTTCGGTTTCTTGCCGGTTTTTTTCTCCAGTTCTGCCAGCTTCTGCTGAGTTTCTTTATCCTGTGCAGGATGCTGCATCACCGGCATCATGTTGTCGGCAATTGTGGTTGCCGGTTTAACCAGATATTGATTTGGGTGATCGTAACCAGCAAAACCCTTGCGCGCAGTGGCGGTTGACGGGGTATCTGCAGCGTTGGCGAGTAAAGGAATGGCGGCAGCGACTGCGACCACAAGAAGTTTGGGTGAAAACGAAATTTCCATGCAAAATGCTCCGGTTTCATGACATCAAATTGATGTCGTAATTAAGCATTGATAATTGAGGTCCCTCTCTCTGACAGGATGGCTATATAAATAACTATGATGAAAATAAATTATTTATTTATCCTATAAATGAATTGGAACATCAGGAGAGCGTTTTCAATCCTACCTCTGGTGCGAGAGATATGTAAGGCTGGTTTATTATATCGCGTTGATTATTGATGCTGTTTTTAGTTTGATGTGTGATTAATATATATATTGTTAATTGAATGATTTTAATTATTCATTATATCCATGAAAAAAATTCAGTTGCCAGGGAATATTTGCTCAGGAAACTATTGTGTGTGAAGGGAAAAGAGGTTGCAGAATTATCTTATTATAAGTGTTAAAGGATGTTATTTCCCTGACCGCTGTGGCATAATAAGCGGGTAGATGCTCATTCCATCTCTTATGTTCGCCTTAGTGCCTCATAAACTCAGGAATGACGCAGAGCCGTTTACGGTGCTTATCGTCCACTGACAGATGTCGCTTATGCCTCATCAGACACCATGGACACAACGTTGAGTGAAGCACCCACTTGTTGTCATACAGACCTGTTTTAACGCCTGCTCCGTAAGAAGAGCAGGCGTTTTTTTATACCTTGAGAAAAGCCCCGGAGATACTTATCTCCGGGTGTGAAGAAACTACTGCGGTGGGTTGTTCTGCAGCGTTAACATCAAGCCGTCGCGGCGCATCGCTGCGGCATCTTCCGGCTTGTGCAGCCTGTCCAGAGCGTCGGCAAGCCATGCATAATCGTAGGCGTCAGGACGTTGCTTCAGTGCTGCGCGGAAGGCGATTGACGCTTCCTGCCATTCGCCGTGCTTCATCAGCGATTGTCCCAGCGTGCTCCATAATAACGGACGATCGCCGACGTTTTTGATTTGCTGACGTAGCACTTTTTCCAGTTGTTCTGGGTTATTGGTTTTCAGGCGCGGGATTGGCAGCAGCAGGCGATCATCATACTGACGCTTCAGGCCATCGATGATAATTTGCTGGGCTGTATCATGATCGTCACACTCAATAAGATGTTCCGCCATTGCTACCTGCAACGCCACCTGATGGCGCGTTTTCCGGCTTTGGTTTTTCCACCAGTTACGCAAGCCTTCGCTACCGTCATTGGCTCGCGCCTGATCCATCAGACCAATCCATGCCTGTTGTTCCAGCGCCGCACGGTGTTCTTCATCACCAACGTGAGCTTTTGCCATCGACGGGATAATGTCCAACAGCGAACTCCACGCGCCGGTGCGGATATAAGCCTGCTCCGCCAGACGCAGTACTTCAGGATGGCGTGGCGTGACTTCCAGCAACTTGTCCACGCCGTGGCGAGCGGCATGGTTTTCATTACGGGCAAGTTGCAGGCGTACACGGGTGATTTCTACCGGAATGGTGTCGTTGCCCGCCAGCTCCGCTGCGCGTTCCAGATGTTGGTTGGCGCGAACTTCATCACCGCGTTGTTGTGCGGCTTCGGCAGCCAGCAGATAGTTCACTACTGGCTGTTCAGCGTGATCGGCATTTTTCGCCATCAGCTTTTCAACTTGCTGATAATCGCCTTCCGCCAGTTTCAGTAATGCTTGTTCGGTCTGCTTACGCGCGCGGCGACGCTTACGCCCGACAAACCACCCGCGAGTGTGCGCGCCGGTGCGGAAAATACGCCGTAATAACCACTCGATCGCAAACAGCACCACCATCGCCAGAATAAAGATGATCGCCAGGCCCGTGACGCTGGTTTCGATATTGTAGTTATCGGTCTGGATTAGTACGTAACCTTGATGTCCGGCGATCATTGGACCAACCACAATTCCCGCAATCAGCAGAACAAAGAGCAATAACACTTTTAGCATGGTTATTCTCCTTGCGGCGCGGCTGCCGGAGTATCAGCTTGCGGTGCAGGTGCAGGTGCAGGTGCAGGTGCAGGTGCAGGTTTAGCTTCTGTTGCCGGTGCCGCCGGTTGTGCCAGCAGATTGCGCACTCGGGTCTGCATCAATTTTTCCAGCATCGCCTGACTTTGCAGCGTTTCCGGGAGATCCATCGAAATATTCTGTTGGCTTAGCTGATCCACCTCGTCGAGGAACGCTTTGGTGGTAGCATCGTTAGTGTCGTAATAAGCACGAACCCATGTAGAGACATTCTCCAGTGCCTGGCGGTAGGTTTCTTCCTGATGACGTGGCACAGCCTGGGCTGCGACCAGCAGACGGGAATGAATATTCTCGCGCAGGTAGATATCCTGATTCGGCGCCAACAGTGGTACGGCGGTATCATCACGACGGCGAATCGTAATGAAGTTGTCCATAAAGTTCTGCCAGCTCTTTTGCAGATTGATGCGCCACTCGCTGATAGAACTGGAAAGTTCTTCACCATCAGAATCCATCGGCGAGCCGTCGCTGTCATTATCGGCCAGGCGCAGGTTATCCACCTGATTAGAAAGCTGATTCAGTTTGAGGATGATGCCGTCATAATCTACCTGCGATATTGCAGAAAGGCCGGCGATGTCATCAGTAATCGCACGACGAACGGCGATAAGGCTTGGGTCATTCATGTCGGCCAGACTGGCGTCCGCACTTTTCAGTAGCGCAGCGGCAGTGGTGACGTCCTGATCGCTCCACAATTTCCGTCCGGCAAGTTTCACCAGAAAATCAGCCTGTGCCAGCAGCCAGGTTTTGGCATCGCTGCCGGAAATGGTGGCGACCTTCTGTTGAACTTCATCCAGTTGTTTTGCCAGCGTTTCTTGTTGGCGATTCGCCTGTTCTAACTGCACAGTTTGTTGCTTGATGATATCTTCCAGCTCCGCTTTTTGGCTCTCCTGGGCTTTTTGTAGAGCTGCGAGTTGGTTAGCCAGAGCATCACTGGTAGCCGTCTGATTAACGGCCTGTTGTTTACCCCAGCCATACAAACCGACACCTGTAGCCAGAGCAATAGCGATAGCCACCGCACCTAAAATTAGAGCAGTACTGTTCTTACTCTTTTTTTCTACAGTGGCAGACTGTGGCGTGGTATCCACGGTCTCCCTGGTCTCTTCAACCACGGCGGAGGTTTTTTCTTGTTCCGTCATTATGGCTTCCTGTTATGAGAGTTATTGTAATGCCCGTAATAGCGCATCGTTGTCGGCGTTATCGGCGACCTTAATATCTTTCCAGCCCAGTTCCCGGGCGAGTTTCGCCAGACGCTCACTGACGACCAATAGCCGACAGCAAAGTAACCAGTGTTCACGATACCATTGCGGGATTAGCGTCCAGAGCTGTTGCAACATTTCACCGCTGGTAACAACAATCGTTGTCACTCCGCGGGATTGCCAGCGCATCGCTTCTTCTGCACCATCGTAATGGATTGCGCATCGTTGATAACATTCACAAAAAACGACTTCGGCGCCGCGTGCTGTCAGGTTTTCTCCGATCAGCTCACGACCACCGTTACCACGCAAGACTAGCGCACGTTTGCCTACAATATTTTGTAATTCAGGTAATTGTAGCAAGACTTCACTAATTTCCCGATCCTGTGGGTAACGAACGTTGTGTCCGCTTACGGTATGCAGCGCCAGCGCAGTGGTGCGGCCAATGGCAAAATAGGCGGGAAGCGTGGGCCACTCAAGGCTTTGCTGATGCAACTGTGATTGGGCAAAAGCGACGGCATGTTGCGAAAGCGCAAACAGTAGATCGCCTTCACCAAGCGCTGTCAGCTGGTCGGCAAGTTGTGGTAATTGCCGACCCGGGGAAAACTCGATCAGCGGAAAATGCCAGGCCACCTGCCCCAGTGCGCGCAGACGGCTCACTAACTCTTCTCCAGCGGGAGACGGGCGGGTGACTAGGATACTCATGCTGGCACGTCTCCGTTGTAGACTTCGGCGAGAATCTCGCGCGCGCCGTTATTCAACAACTCTTCCGCCAGCGAAATACCCATTTGCTCGGCATCCTGCGGCGAACCACGGCGCTCACCACGAATAATCTGCGAACCATCCGGCGCGCCAACCAGCGCCCGTAACCAGATTTCGCCGTCAACCAGTTCTGCATAGCTGCCAATGGGGACCTGACAACCGCCTTCCAGACGGGTATTCATGGCGCGTTCAGCCGTGACACGCAGTGCTGTTTCGTTATGATTCAGTGCGGCGAGCAGCTCGCGAGTACGCGTATCATTAAGGCGGCATTCAATGCCCACAGCGCCTTGTCCTACTGCCGGAAGAGAAACTTCGGGCGGTAGTGCGGTGCGAATACGTGATTCCAGTCCTAAACGTTTTAATCCGGCTACGGCAAGAATAATGGCATCGTATTCGCCGTTATCCAGCTTGCTAAGGCGTGTGCCGACGTTGCCGCGCAATGAACGAATAATCAGATCCGGGCGGCGTTCAGCCAACTGGCACTGGCGGCGTAAGCTGGACGTTCCGACGATGCTGCCTGCGGGTAACGCATCCAGACTGTCATAGGTGTTGGACACAAAGGCATCGCGAGGATCTTCACGCTCGCAAATGGTGACCAATCCCAAACCTTGCGGGAATTCAACGGGCACATCTTTCATTGAGTGAACGGCGATATCAGCGCGATTTTCCAGAAGGGCGACTTCCAGCTCTTTCACAAATAAACCTTTTCCGCCTACTTTCGCCAGCGGCGTATCAAGAATCACATCGCCACGCGTCACCATTGGCACCAGTTCAACCACCAGTCCGGGGTGGCTCGTCATCAACTTATCTTTGACATAGTGTGCCTGCCAGAGTGCAAGTGGGCTTTGGCGTGTGGCAATTCTTAAAACATTGTCTAACATGCTTGTTACCGTCATTATCATCCGTGGTCCATCCTAACATCCTTGTCAGAGCGATGTCAGTGTTATGGTGAAACGTAGAGGCCGGCATAAACCGTAAAATGTTGCCTGGTTGTGGATCCTGATTGACGCTTTGAGCCCTCGTAATAAGGAATTTACACAGAATAAACGGTGCTACACTTGTATGTAGCGCATCTTTCTTTACGGTCAATCAGCAAGGTGTTAAATTGATCACGTTTTAGACCATTTTTTCGTCGTGAAACTAAAAAAACCAGGCGCGAAAAGTGGTAACGGTTACCTTTGACATACGAAATATCCCGAATGCCGCGTGTTTCCGTTGATGTTGGCGGAATCACAGATATGACGGGTAGCGAAATCAGGCGATACGTCTTGTACCTCTATATTGAGACTCTGAAACAGAGACTGGATGCCATAAATCAATTGCGCGTGGATCGCGCGCTTGCCGCTATGGGGCCTGCATTCCAACAGGTCTACAGTCTACTGCCGACATTATTGCACTATCACCATCCGCTGATGCCGGGTTACCTTGATGGTAACGTTCCCAAAGGCATTTGCCTTTACACGCCTGATGAAACTCAACGCCACTACCTGAACGAACTGGAACTGTATCGTGGAATGTCTGTACAGGAACCGCCAAAAGGCGAGCTTCCGATTACTGGCGTATACACCATGGGCAGCACCTCGTCCGTAGGGCAAAGCTGTTCCTCTGATTTGGATATCTGGGTCTGTCATCAATCCTGGCTCGATAGCGAAGAGCGCCAATTATTACAACGTAAATGTAGCTTGCTGGAAAGCTGGGCTGCCTCGCTGGGGGTAGAAGTCAGCTTTTTCCTGATTGATGAAAACCGTTTCCGTCATAATGAAAGCGGTAGTCTGGGGGGCGAGGATTGCGGCTCTACCCAACATATCCTGCTGCTTGACGAGTTTTACCGTACCGCCGTGCGTCTCGCTGGTAAACGTATTCTGTGGAATATGGTGCCGTGTGATGAAGAAGAACATTACGATGACTACGTGATGACGCTCTACGCACAGGGCGTACTGACGCCTAATGAATGGCTGGATCTCGGCGGCTTAAGCTCACTTTCTGCTGAAGAATATTTTGGCGCCAGCCTTTGGCAACTCTATAAAAGTATCGATTCTCCGTATAAAGCAGTGCTGAAAACTCTGCTGCTGGAAGCCTATTCCTGGGAATACCCGAATCCGCGCCTGCTGGCGAAAGATATTAAACAGCGTTTGCACGACGGCGAAATCGTGTCGTTTGGCCTCGACCCGTATTGCATGATGCTGGAGCGTGTTACTGAATATCTGACGGCGATCGAAGATTTCACCCGTCTGGATTTAGTACGCCGCTGCTTCTATTTGAAAGTATGCGAAAAACTCAGCCGCGAACGCGCTTGTGTAGGCTGGCGTCGCGAAGTGCTAAGCCAATTGGTGAAAGAGTGGGGCTGGGACGAAGCTCGCCTGGCAATGCTTGATAACCGCGCCAACTGGAAGATTGATCAGGTGCGTGAAGCGCACAACGAGTTGCTCGACGCGATGATGCAGAGCTACCGTAATCTTATTCGCTTCGCTCGTCGTAATAACCTTAGCGTCTCCGCCAGCCCGCAGGATATCGGCGTGCTGACGCGTAAACTGTACGCGGCGTTTGAAGCATTGCCGGGTAAAGTGACGCTGGTAAACCCGCAGATTTCGCCAGACCTTTCCGAACCGAACCTGACCTTTATTTATGTGCCGCCGGGCCGTGTGAACCGCTCTGGTTGGTATCTGTATAACCGCGCGCCAAATATTGAATCGATCATCAGCCATCAGCCGCTGGAATATAACCGTTATCTGAATAAGCTGGTGGCATGGGCATGGTTTAATGGCCTGCTGACGTCACGTACTCGCCTGTATATTAAGGGCAATGGCATTGTTGATTTGCCGAAGTTGCAAGAAATGGTGGCTGATGTTTCGCATCATTTCCCGTTACGCTTACCCGCTCCGACACCGAAGGCGCTCTACAGTCCGTGTGAGATTCGCCATCTGGCGATTATTGTGAACCTGGAATATGACCCGACGACGGCGTTCCGTAATCAGGTTGTGCATTTTGACTTCCGTAAGCTGGATGTTTTCAGCTTTGGAGAGGATCAAAATTGTCTGGTGGGTAGCGTTGACCTGCTGTATCGCAACTCGTGGAATGAAGTGCGTACGCTACATTTCAACGGCGAGCAGTCGATTATTGAAGCATTGAAAACCATCCTCGGAAAAATGCATCAGGATGCCGCTCCGCCAGATAGCGTGGAAGTGTTCTGTTATAGCCAGCATCTGCGCGGTTTGATTCGTACTCGCGTGCAACAACTGGTTTCTGAGTGCATTGAACTGCGTCTTTCCAGTACTCGTCAGGAAACCGGACGCTTCAAGGCGCTGCGTGTCTCCGGTCAAACCTGGGGCTTGTTCTTCGAACGTCTGAATGTCTCGGTACAAAAACTGGAAAATGCCATCGAGTTTTATGGCGCGATTTCCCATAACAAACTGCATGGTTTGTCAGTACAGGTTGAGACTAACCACGTTAAATTACCGGCGGTTGTAGATGGCTTTGCCAGCGAAGGGATCATCCAGTTCTTCTTCGAAGAAACGAATGATGAAAACGGTTTTAATATCTACATCCTTGATGAAAGTAACCGGGTCGAGGTGTACCACCATTGTGAAGGCAGCAAAGAAGAGCTGGTGCGTGACGTTAGCCGTTTTTATTCGTCATCGCACGACCGTTTTACCTACGGTTCCAGTTTCATCAACTTTAACCTGCCGCAGTTCTATCAGATTGTGAAGGTTGATGGTCGTGAACAGGTCATGCCGTTTCGCACCAAATCTATCGGCAACATGCCGCCTGCCAATCAGGAGCATGACGCGCCGCTGTTGCAGCAGTATTTTTCGTGATGCTAATGCCGGAAAGCAAGGCTTATCCGGCATGCAATCTTAGCGAAAACGCACCGTTTCACCTGCCTGCTGTGTAGCTGCTTGCTCCAGCAGATCCCAGAAGGTTTCACCGCTACGATCGCAAATCCACTCGTCGCCTTTCAGATCAAAATGGTAGCCGCCCTGTTTGGTTGCCAGCCACACCTGGTGCAGCGGTTCCTGGCGGTTGATAATGATTTTGCTGCCGTTTTCAAAGGTAATGGTTAGTACACCGCCGTTGATTTCGCAGTCGATATCGCTGTCGCCATCCCAGTCGTCCAGACGCTCTTCAATGGTCAGCCACAGTTGATCCGCCAGACGATGAAATTCACTATCGTTCATTGTAGTTTCCTGTTTTTAGGTGATGGCGGCAGTATAGCGATATGGGGTCAGGGCTTCAAAGTTTGCCCGTCTGCTGTCTTTCGGCACTCTTCCCCCGTCTTCAAGATGATGATGTCATCATTAGATGAAAACATGTTCTGATCCAGATTACGGGTCTTTGCCGGACAGGGCGATGCGGTTCGATAAAGTTGGCTGCCAATCCACGTATAGACATAGTGATTGTCATAAGCAAAGCGTTTGGTGGTCTTCAATGGTCCATCAATGGCAAAAACCTGAATATCATCGCGTAATCGGGAGGAACGCATAAAGTAGCCGTAATTTTCCCCGGCGTTAATTCGTTGCTCCAGGAAGGAGATGGGAGAGTCCAGCTCTATCGTTTCCAGATAGTCTTCACCAAAAGGAGATAATTTCGCAATGTACAGACTATTTTTGTACTGCGCGACACGATCGGTGATGGGATGAAATTCTTTTGGGTCAATATCGGGGAGTTTCTCCCATTGACTCCATTCCTGGTCTGTAGAGCGAAGCTTATGCCAGCTAACATCGGTTTCGCCGACGAGAAAAGCGCTCTCGCCAGCAGAATATTGAGCAATGTTAACGGATGAGTCATAGGGAATTCCCGTTGGAATAAACGTACCGTTTTCCAAAAGCCTGCCGTCCAGTTCACCACTACGATAGTCTGCCCAATAGCCATAACCTGAATGTTCGGTTTTCCATTTCACCCGCACGGCTTTGGTATTGGGCGTTGGGTAGCGCCAGAGCTGTGAGCCATCGAATGCGTAAACATAACGATCGTCGTGTGCATACCATTTCTTGTAATGGGGGCTATCGCCAAGGTGAGCTTCACGTTCGCCGGGAACACGATAATCCAGCAGGATAAGCGGCCCGGAAGACTCAAACACCTGAAGGCTATCTTCTTCTTCACCATCAATTTGTAATTTGGTCAGTAAATAGCCGTGGGTTCTTCCCGCGTTAAAACGTTTATCTATCACCAGATTAGGGTTATCCAGCGTGACGATATCCAGCTTGTTTTCACCAAATTCCGTTTTTTTGATGACGTATAGCTTGTCCTGATACTGCGCGACAGTTTTACTCAGAGGGTGAAATTGTTCTGGATCGAGACCGGGTAGTATTTCTTGCTGGCATTTTGGCCCTTTACGCCATGAAACGTCGTGTTCCTGTACACCGAACGTTGCACAGTTCTTTGCCATATCTTTATCCAGATTCCCCTGATTCAACACCTTTCGGTGCAGGCCGCTTTTATCTCGCCAACTCAATAACGAACCGGGCATCCAGCGTACAACGATGAATGTCTCTGGGTCGGCATTAAGTTGTTCGCCATTGATCATGATTTTCGTCTGTGTGCGGGCTAGCGTATCCCAGGGGCCAAATGGTACGGCAACGCAGGGGTTAAACTCGGTGGAAAACTTTCCTCGCTGATCCCAGGACTTTTGTGCCAGCACGCGGAAACTATCGGGATCTGCGAGGCGATGACCATCGACATACAAGAATTTAGCGTCACGCAATATCAGCCCAAGGAAGTCAGGCTTCCATGGATGAGGAAATTTCACCTGATGCAGTGTTTTAATATCCAGGCTATTTTCCCCGCCATTGCTATCGGCGCGCTTGCCTTCGAAATAGAGACTGTTTTTATCTGCGGCAAAATCACCCCATGCCTTGAACGAGGCGACATCGACGAGTGGTTTGTCGGGAGGGTTTTGCACAACTTTACCCGCGTAGAGGATATAGCGACCATCGCTATGGTAAGCATAATGCGGAAACCAGGCCTGTGCGCCTTCATAGAGGTAGTCGGTTGTCAGATCGGTCAGAGGCGGTATTTCATCCCATTCGTCTAGTGTTTTCGGGTCTATCAATAAATTGGGTAACCGACGTAATCTCTTGTAATTCACGCCAGATAGAAAAAGGTTTGTTTCTTCATAAGGGCGCAGGTACACCACGCCTTTGCCCTGTTGCTGGTAAACATTGTGTTCAGGCTCATCAAGCCGGCATCCCCATGCAGACGATAAGAACAACGAATAAGACAACAAACAAACCACATTGCGATAGTGCATAAAGCCATCCTGGCGCGCGGTGTTGATCACGAAACTACCAGCAAAACATAAATCCCCACGTGTAAGCGTTATACTCGCAGCAATTCCTCACTTTTCAGACTTCATAAAGAGTCGCTAAACGCTTGCTTTTACATCTTCTCCTGCGATGATAGAAAGCAGAAAGCGATGAACTTTACAGGCAATCTATAATGAAAAACGTGTTTAAGGCACTTGCAGTTCTTCTTACTCTCTTCAGCCTGACCGGCTGTGGTTTGAAAGGTCCGCTCTATTTTCCGCCCGCAGATAAAAACGCGCCGCCGCCGACTAAACCGGTAGACACACAAACGCAATCCACGGTGCCGGATAAAAACGACCGCGCCACAGGTGACGGCCCATCTCAGGTGAATTACTAAAAGCCAGTTTCTGTACCCGCGTGAATGGAGTAAATGATGCAGTTCTCGAAAATGCATGGCCTTGGCAATGATTTTATGGTCGTCGACGCGGTAACGCAGAATGTCTTTTTTTCACCGGAACTGATTCGTCGCCTGGCGGATCGGCATCTGAGTGTGGGTTTTGATCAGTTACTGGTGGTCGAACCGCCTTATGATCCTGAACTGGATTTCCACTACCGCATTTTTAATGCCGATGGCAGTGAAGTAGCACAGTGCGGTAACGGTGCGCGTTGCTTTGCCCGCTTTGTGCGTCTGAAAGGGCTGATCAATAAGCGTGATATCCGCGTCAGTACTGCCAATGGCCGGATGGTGCTGACTGTCACCGATGACGATCTGGTGCGGGTCAATATGGGGGAACCCAATTTCGAACCATCCGCCGTGCCATTTCGCGCTAATAAAGCGGAAAAAACCTATATTATGCGCGCCGCTGAGCAGACAATCTTATGCGGCGTGGTGTCGATGGGAAATCCGCACTGTGTGATTCAGGTCGATGATGTTGATACCGCAGCGGTAGAAACGTTGGGGCCTGTTCTGGAAAGCCACGAGCGTTTCCCGGAGCGCGCTAACATCGGTTTTATGCAGGTGGTTAAGCGTGAGCATATTCGTTTGCGCGTTTATGAGCGTGGGGCAGGAGAAACTCAAGCCTGCGGCAGTGGCGCGTGTGCGGCGGTGGCGGTAGGGATTCAGCAAGGTTTGCTGGCCGAAGAAGTCCGCGTGGAACTTCCCGGCGGTCGCCTTGATATCGCCTGGAAAGGTCCGGGCCATCCGTTATATATGACGGGGCCGGCGGTACATGTCTACGACGGATTTATTCATCTATGAAGCAACCAGGGGAAGAACTGCAGGAAACATTCATGGAGCTTGATGACCGGGCGGTTGTCGATTATCTAATTAAGAATCCTGAGTTTTTTATCCGCAATGCGCGTGCGGTAGAGGCAATTCGCGTACCGCACCCGGTACGTGGTACGGTTTCGCTCATTGAATGGCATATGGCTCGTGCACGTAACCATATTCATGTTCTGGAAGAGAACATGTCGCTGTTGATGGAACAGGCTATCGCTAATGAAGGTCTGTTTTATCGCTTGCTCTACTTGCAGCGTAGTCTCACCGCCGCCAGCAGTCTCGACGATATGCTGATGCGTTTTCACCGCTGGGCGCGCGATCTTGGCCTGGCAGGCGCAAGTCTGCGCCTGTTCCCGGACCGCTGGCGTTTAGGCGCGCCGTCGAACCATACTCATCTGGCACTAAGCCGTCAGGCTTTTGAACCACTGCGTATTCAGCGTCTGAGGCAGGATCAGCACTATCTGGGGCCGCTTAACGGGCCGGAGTTGCTGGTGGTGCTACCAGAAGCGAAAGCGGTGGGATCGGTGGCGATGTCGATGCTGGGAAGCGATGCTGACTTGGGGGTCGTACTGTTCACCAGCCGCGATGCCAGCCACTATCAACAAGGGCAGGGAACGCAGTTACTTCATGAAATTGCGCTGATGTTGCCAGAGCTTCTGGAGCGTTGGATTGAACGCGTATGACCGATTTACACACCGATGTAGAACGCTACCTACGTTATCTGAGCGTGGAGCGTCAGCTTAGCCCGATAACCCTGCTTAACTACCAGCGCCAGCTTGAGGCGATCATTAATTTTGCCAGCGAAAACGGCCTGCAAAGTTGGCAACAATGTGATGCCGCGATGGTGCGCAATTTTGCTGTACGCAGTCGTCGTAAGGGGCTGGGAGCGGCAAGCCTCGCATTACGCCTCTCTGCGCTACGTAGTTTTTTTGACTGGCTGGTCAGTCAGAACGAACTCAAAGCTAACCCGGCAAAAGGAGTTTCGGCACCGAAAGCGCCGCGCCATCTGCCTAAGAATATCGACGTCGATGATATAAATCGGCTGCTGGATATTGATATCAACGATCCCCTCGCTGTACGCGATCGGGCAATGCTGGAAGTGATGTACGGCGCGGGCTTACGTCTTTCAGAACTGGTGGGGCTGGATATCAAACACCTCGACCTGGAGTCCGGCGAAGTGTGGGTGATGGGAAAAGGCAGCAAAGAGCGCCGCCTGCCGATTGGTCGCAACGCCGTGGCGTGGATTGAGCACTGGTTTGATTTGCGCGACCTGTTTGGTAGCGAAGACGATGCGCTTTTCCTGTCGAAACTGGGCAAGCGTATCTCCGCGCGTAATGTGCAGAAACGCTTTGCTGAATGGGGCATAAAACAAGGGCTGAATAATCACGTTCACCCGCATAAATTACGTCACTCGTTCGCCACCCATATGCTGGAGTCGAGCGGCGATCTTCGTGGTGTGCAAGAGTTGTTAGGTCATGCCAACCTCTCCACCACACAAATCTATACTCATCTTGATTTTCAACACCTTGCCTCGGTGTACGATGCGGCGCATCCACGCGCCAAACGGGGGAAATAATGCGTTTTTACCGGCCTTTGGGGCGCATCTCGGCGCTCACCTTTGACCTGGATGATACCCTTTACGATAACCGTCCGGTGATCCAACGTACTGAGCAGGAAGCGCTCACTTTTGTGCAAAATTATCATCCAGCGCTGAGCACCTTCCAGAATGAAGATCTGCAACGCCTGCGTCAGGCGGTACGGGAAGCGGAACCCGAGATTTATCATGACGTGACGCGCTGGCGTTTTCGTTCAATTGAACAAGCGATGCTCGATGCCGGGCTGAGTGCGGAAGAAGCCAGCGCAGGCGCACACGCGGCAATGATCAACTTTGCCAAATGGCGTAGTCGGATTGAGGTGCCGCAGCAAACGCACGACACCTTAAAACAACTGAAAAAGAAATGGCCGCTGGTGGCGATCACCAACGGTAACGCCCAGCCGGAACTGTTTGGTCTGGGCGACTATTTTGAGTTCGTGTTGCGCGCTGGTCCGCACGGGCGTTCGAAACCGTTCAGCGACATGTACTTACTGGCGGCGGAAAAACTCAATGTGCCGATCGGTGAGATCTTACATGTGGGAGACGATCTCACTACCGACGTTGGCGGGGCGATCCGTTGTGGAATGCAGGCCTGTTGGATCAGACCGGAAAATGGCGACCTGATGCAAACCTGGGACAGTCGTTTACTGCCGCATATAGAAATTTCCCGGTTGGCATCTCTGACCTCGCTGATATAATCAGCAAATCTGTATATATACCCAGCTTTTTGGCGGAGGACGTGACGCTTCTTCGCCCAACCTATTTTTACGCGGCGGTGCTAATGGACGTTTCTTACCTGCTCGATAGCCTTAATGACAAACAGCGCGAAGCGGTGGCCGCGCCACGTAGCAACATTCTGGTGCTGGCGGGGGCGGGCAGTGGTAAGACGCGCGTACTGGTGCATCGTATCGCCTGGCTGATGAGTGTGGAAAACTGTTCACCATACTCGATTATGGCGGTGACGTTTACCAACAAAGCCGCGGCGGAAATGCGCCATCGTATCGGGCAACTGATGGGCACCAGCCAGGGCGGCATGTGGGTAGGCACCTTTCACGGGCTGGCACACCGCCTGTTGCGTGCGCACCATATGGACGCCAATCTGCCGCAGGATTTCCAGCTCCTCGATAGCGAGGACCAGCTGCGCCTGCTTAAGCGTCTGATTAAGGCGATGAATCTCGACGAAAAGCAATGGCCGCCGCGCCAGGCAATGTGGTACATCAACAGCCAGAAAGATGAAGGGCTGCGTCCGCATCATATTCAAAGCTACGGTAATCCGGTGGAGCAAACTTGGCAGAAGGTGTATCAGGCGTATCAGGAAGCGTGCGACCGCGCGGGCCTGGTGGACTTTGCCGAACTGCTGCTGCGCGCTCACGAACTGTGGCTTAACAAGCCGCATATCCTGCAACACTATCGTGAACGTTTTACCAATATCCTGGTAGACGAATTCCAGGATACCAACAACATTCAGTACGCGTGGATCCGCCTGCTGGCGGGCGATACCGGCAAAGTAATGATTGTTGGCGATGACGACCAGTCAATCTACGGCTGGCGCGGTGCGCAGGTGGAGAATATTCAGCGTTTCCTCAATGATTTCCCCGGTGCCGAAACTATTCGTCTGGAGCAGAACTATCGTTCCACCAGCAACATTCTGAGCGCCGCGAACGCCCTGATTGAAAACAACAACGGGCGCTTAGGTAAAAAATTGTGGACCGATGGCGCGGACGGTGAGCTGATTTCTCTCTATTGCGCCTTTAATGAACTCGATGAAGCGCGTTTTGTGGTTAATCGCATCAAAACCTGGCAGGACAACGGCGGGGCGCTCGCAGAGTGCGCCATTCTCTACCGCAGCAACGCTCAGTCGCGTGTACTGGAAGAGGCGCTGCTACAGGCGAGTATGCCGTACCGTATTTACGGCGGGATGCGCTTCTTCGAGCGTCAGGAAATCAAAGATGCGCTCTCGTATCTGCGCCTGATTGCCAATCGCAACGACGACGCGGCGTTTGAGCGCGTGGTCAATACGCCAACGCGGGGTATTGGTGACCGGACGCTGGACGTGGTGCGTCAGACATCGCGCGATCGCCAGTTAACTCTCTGGCAGGCATGTCGTGAACTGTTGCAGGAAAAAGCGCTCGCCGGACGTGCTGCCAGCGCCTTACAGCGTTTTATGGAGCTGATCGACGCCTTAGCGCAGGAAACTGCCGATATGCCGCTGCATGTACAGACTGACCGGGTCATTAAAGACTCCGGCTTGCGCACCATGTACGAGCAGGAGAAAGGCGAAAAAGGCCAGACGCGTATCGAAAACTTAGAGGAACTGGTGACGGCGACGCGTCAGTTCAGCTACAACGAGGAAGACGAAGATTTAATGCCGCTGCAGGCATTCCTCTCCCATGCGGCGCTGGAAGCGGGCGAGGGGCAGGCGGATACCTGGCAGGATGCGGTGCAGTTGATGACGCTACACTCGGCGAAAGGCCTGGAGTTCCCGCAGGTATTTATCGTTGGTATGGAAGAGGGCATGTTCCCAAGCCAGATGTCGCTGGATGAAGGCGGACGTCTGGAAGAAGAACGCCGTCTGGCCTATGTCGGCGTAACCCGCGCGATGCAGAAACTAACGCTAACCTACGCGGAAACCCGCCGTCTGTATGGCAAAGAGGTTTACCATCGCCCGTCGCGCTTTATCGGTGAGTTGCCGGAAGAGTGTGTGGAAGAGGTGCGCCTGCGTGCCACGGTAAGCCGCCCGGTCAGCCATCAGCGTATGGGGACACCGATGGTCGAGAACGACAGTGGTTACAAACTCGGTCAGCGCGTGCGCCACGCTAAGTTTGGCGAAGGGACTATCGTCAATATGGAAGGCAGTGGCGAACATAGCCGTTTGCAGGTGGCATTCCAGGGCCAGGGGATTAAATGGCTGGTGGCGGCTTACGCTCGTCTGGAGACGGTGTAATTTCGCACCTTATCCGGCCTACAGAAATGGCACCAGGTAGGCCGGATAAGGCGTTTACGCCGCATCCGGCATCTGCACCATATTCTGTATCTGGCACAAAACCATCGTTCTAACTTTTCCGCTCGACGGAAATCATGGTGACAAAAGGATAACGTTGCCACGGGATTGCCCCGCCTTTCACATACATATGTGAAATCGTGCCATCAAGATAAAGCAGCTGCTCGACGTCCAGTTTCGCTTTGGCATAGCAGGCAAAATCATAAAAGTTTGTCCCTTGCTGGCTAAGTAAAAACACGGCGTTCCCTTGTTTATTAATTCCTACTCCATTACGAATTTTGCGTGAGGCGACGTTGGGGAGAATACGCGGATTAATGACGCCGTTTTCCAGCAATAATGGCCCTGACTGCACTGCAAACTGAATCTCTTTACTGGCTTTGAATGCATCCAGACGAACGATGCCGACTTTATCTCCCGCGACATAAAACACGCCGCCAGGACGAATAAAGAAATTCCCTTCCCCTGAGGTGCGATTTAACGCCACTTTCTGCTGACCGTTTTCGATGTACAAACCGAGTGGCGCATAGTTTTCACCATAAATACCGCCGTTCATCGCCATCTGAACCTGTCCTTTGTCATCAATATCAGCCAGCAGTGAATGTAATGTTCCCCACGCTTCGCCATTGGCCTTTTGCCAGTACATTTTTACCCGTTCGGTTTGAAGATTAACGGTATACGCCTGCACGGTCAGCGTTGGATCAGAGAGTGCGCAGTCATCAGCCGCAACAGCAAATAAGGGGAGTAAGACGAGGATGGGTAAAATCCGTTTGAGATTCAAGGTGATCATTCCTTTACCAATGAGTAGCCAATGCGCCATTATAGGCCCTGGATGTGGGATTTTTTTATCCTGTTAGCGACCTTGATGAATACTAAAAAGCGCGAAGTTCAACTATTGTTCTGTGGTGTTCCGTTGCGTGTTGACGGCAAAATTTTGCTGGCGTAACATGCGCGCACGATCACTCTAAGAGGACATTCGCCTTGGACACACCCAGTAGATACTGGCTCACTATCCTGTCATCCAGGATCAACTCCTAAGGCTATCCCTTTTTGCTGATAGCCTTAGCGGTTGTCAGCGACCTCAATTTTTCCCGTCGCGCTGAGTCAGGCTGTTTAATGGTCTGAAACCCAATTTGTTTCTGTGTGCCCACCGAACTGTCCGATATTTTAAGCATTGGGAGTCCCGGTCATGCTGAGCGCATTTCAACTGGAAAATAACCGACTGACCCGGCTGGAAGTCGAAGAGTCACAACCCCTTGTAAATGCAGTATGGATTGATCTTGTCGAACCGGATGACGACGAGCGACTGCGCGTACAATCTGAATTAGGTCAGAGCCTGGCAACCCGCCCGGAACTGGAAGACATTGAAGCATCGGCACGTTTCTTTGAAGACGAAGACGGCTTGCATATTCACTCCTTCTTCTTCTTTGAAGATGCGGAAGATCACGCGGGGAACTCTACCGTGGCATTTACCATCCGTGATGGTCGCCTGTTTACCCTGCGTGAGCGCGAGCTGCCTGCATTCCGACTCTACCGTATGCGCGCCCGTAGCCAGTCAATGGTTGACGGTAACGCCTATGAACTGCTGTTGGATTTGTTCGAAACCAAAATCGAACAGTTGGCGGATGAAATTGAAAATATCTACAGCGATCTGGAACAGCTTAGCCGCGTGATTATGGAAGGGCATCAGGGCGATGAGTACGATGAGGCGCTCTCTACGTTGGCTGAACTGGAAGATATCGGCTGGAAAGTTCGCCTGTGTCTGATGGATACCCAGCGTGCGCTCAACTTCCTGGTGCGCAAAGCGCGTTTACCGGGTGGGCAACTGGAGCAGGCGCGTGAAATCCTGCGAGATATCGAGTCCCTGCTGCCGCATAACGAATCTCTGTTCCAGAAGGTGAACTTCCTGATGCAGGCGGCGATGGGCTTTATCAACATTGAGCAGAACCGCATCATCAAAATCTTCTCAGTGGTATCCGTCGTGTTCCTGCCGCCAACGCTGGTTGCTTCCAGCTACGGGATGAACTTCGAGTTTATGCCGGAACTGAAATGGACCTTCGGCTACCCTGGCGCGATTATCTTTATGATCCTCGCGGGTCTGGCGCCGTATCTGTACTTTAAGCGGAAGAACTGGCTGTAAAAAACGAGAACGGTGGCTTAGCCTGGCTAAGCCACCGATTATTTAAAGGCTCCAGGTATGAATACCTTTTACTTCTTTTTCATAGAACCATCTGTTGGTATTGTATGAAACATAAGCGGCGATAATGAATCCAAATACATTATAGCCAATCATGTAACCAAAAATTAAAGAAAATATCGCCAAGAATAGAACAACAATAGCCTTCTTCCATAAACCCAATACAAATAAATAGACCCACGAGAAGAAAAAAGCAATAACATTTGTTCTAATTGTTATCTTTTGCCTTGTGTTTAATCCTTTTAATGCTTGTTTATATTCTGGGCTTGCACCCCAAAATCCAGGGAAGCCATGTTCATCATAAAACGAAAAGCGGTACTTCCACTTTTCAGTTAATGAGCCATCTGCCATATAATCCTTACTCATAAAATCTCCATTAATTATTTACGGGGGGAATC
>NZ_BBMY01000024.1 GCF_000759775.1 Escherichia albertii NBRC 107761 = DSM 17582 | reverse complement strand
GCTGATTCTGACAAGAGCGAATTTAGTAGAATTAAAACTTCTTCGGATTCTGATGGGACAATATGGACTGGGATAAGAAAGCTTATTTCATTCTTTAAAAAATAGATCTATAGTGTATCGTTCTGGCGAACTCATACTGACGCGTTTTCGGGCGTCCATAGGTGAAACATACGATCTGACGATGGGGTGTTGCACAGGAGTGAGCGCCGGGCAGGTACCGGAGGTTGGCTCTGAAGTGCTGAGTCGGGTGAGCGCGTCAGGTCGCGCAGTACTGACGCGGGTATTGGTGGCAGGTGATGAAGTACCGCCTGGGAATGACTCCGGGCTGATTCAGGTTCTGATTCTCTGTCAGCCTGCGTGAGGTTGCTGGCCTGGCTGATTTCCTGTCGTCAGGCGTTCAATTCCCGACTTCAGGTTACAGCCCTGTGCGTAAACACCTGACGATAGGTATTACTCACCCGGAGAAGGTAAATTCCTCAGGAGACGGCAACTCAACCAGTCGCGCTTTCGGAAGCGCCAAGAGGTGCGACTGGTTTCTGTACGAAGCTCCCGCAACTAATTTTTGAATATTTTAACCAGCCCGTAAATGACTGCTGCACTAATCGCAACAGGCGCTGCTGCAGTAATCACAGCGCCAGCAGCCATTCCACCACCAACAGTGGAACCAATCGCTGCCATACCTGATGAAACCGCTGCAGCGCCAACTGTACCGGATGCACCGGCAACGGATGCCAAAGCAGCTCCTGTTGTTCCTGCTGTTGCTGACATAATTGTTGCAGCTGATGCACCTGCAACGGTTGATGCTGTTGAGGCTGCAGTACCGGCAGTTGCCAGAGCGCCTGCAGTTCCGGCTATAGTTGATGGTTTGGCCATCCTGATTTTCCTTCTGCAAATAGAGCAAGTACAGTAAAATGATTTGTTGAATAATTTTACGACGATTTCTTTGCCCTGGTAAATATCCTTTAATAACGTTGCTGACATTTTATCTGAGTTGGTTGGGTAAACTCAGTAGTTGTTGCAAAATGGCACCTGAATCGATCACAGTTTGTCCGGAATACGCATCTGACCAAACTCGACACTAAAATTTACGAAAAGGGAACGTAACTTCGGTTGTAGCTCTGGATAGGCCTTCTCTTTGCGGAAAAGCCTATGTCACGTCAGCGTTCAATAATATAACCAGCAGATAACATGCCCCTAACTCTTTAATTTTGTGTTATTTTTCCACTTTCAGTCATGATGGCTATCGCCTCGTCGATAGTCTGTATAGTAAAGAGTGAATTCTCTCTACAATTCTTGCGAATCACTTTCCTGCTTTTTTGAACTGAAATATTTTCGCACCAGGCTAATGTCTCGGTGAAATGTTTTTCCTCCATTCTCATATCCAAGAAAACAAGTCGTTCATCAAGGGATTTCATATCTTCAGTTATAGTGGAAGGACCTGATTCTAACAGTTCCAAGCGGCTTTCAACGTCGGCAACCTTACCTTTAACCTGTGAGACATCTTCTGCCAATTTTTCGTGTTTATGGATTGCGTCAGCAAGTGCTCGCGAATTTTGTGCAAGTATTTCAGCCATTTGAGCTAAAACTGATCCTTTAGCCTCTGGCGGAGGTGGGTATACTCCATGTTTAGTCAATGATGGTATGACTTCATGAAATAGCCATTTTTGAAAGCGCTTACCAGCAGCACTTCGGTCACTTGACATGACTCGATACAAACCAGGCTGGGTGACGAAGATCTCTTTTTGACCTTCAAAAACACTGTGTTCAGCATCAGTCGTGATATACTCGTCAGGATCAAGAACCTGTAATTGTGCTCTGATTATTCCCGCCATTGATTTTACTGTGTAATCAGCATTTATTTCTCTATTTTCTTTATTCAGTGTCACTAAAACGTCTCGCAATGAGATATATAAAATATCACCAAGCATCAACGTTCTTAAATCACTTTCTCCGGTCTCACCTTGATAACATATTTTGGTCAGGTTACTGTTCATCATTCCTCACATCACATATTTTGTGACATATAATAGGTCAGTATATTTTACAAAAAACGTCGGGTGAAGTTGCAAAAGTTACTATATTGACACATCCTATCATTAATTGTACGAAAGAGGGGATTCCGCAATTCCAAGTTGAAGAAACAATAAAACTCTTTAGTTAACAAGCTGCTAAACTGCTTTAAGTTATAGTGGCTGTGGTCACCAAATAGACTTGTAAGTATTGGACCTTCTTACAGAGAAGCTCCAATACTCAGAGTTAGATTGTCTCAACCAATTTGAAATGCAGTTTCGTTACGCAATTTCTATAGATTACAGGTAGTCATTAGCAAGTCCGCTACTAAATAACGTTTCTGCATTTTCAGCGTTAGCAACAGCATCCTGTACATCCTGCCGTTTCAAATCTAACACTCGTAATTTCCCCTTTACTTCGGCGACAGATTCAATTCGCCTGTAAGCATCAGAATGCTGTTCAGCATATAAAGCAATTCCTTTCAGTTTGGGCAAAGCATCAGCCAAATGTAGGCCATGAGGATCTACAAGATCCACAACCATTTTACCATCCTGTTCGGCAAAGAACAGGAAATCGGGACGAACAATTTTGTACTGTTCGGCTTCAACATAGGCGATTCCCAGTGACGATTGCCCTGTGTACTGTGGATTACGATACCAGAAAGCAAATCCTTCACGTTTGGTTTCGATCTCAAAAACCTTGGTTTCCCAATGGTTAAACTGAGCCGGATAGTTTCCACTTTTGTCGCACAACAAATGGTGTTTCCAGACTGGAAGGTCAGTTTCCTTCTCACCTTCACGCACTCTGGTCATTTCAAACTTGTTCTCCGGCCTGACCAGATTCACATCCTGCGGTTCGATACTCATTTCAACGATTTGACGGTAAGCCTCTTTACGCTCATCTTTCAACGACTTGATCTGCGGTGTGTACTCGATCAGCCACGCCTTCGCCAGTTTATCGGCCTCAGCATCGAAGTAATCCTGCACCTCCATCACCAGACCCATGCCAGCAACGGTCACTCGAGCTTCCATGATTGCTTCCAGATATTCTTCTACATCCTCTTCTCGATCAGCAACCTTATCGGCCAGATATTCAACATAGGTACGTGAAACATCCGGGCTGAAGATTCGGGCTGCACGCCGGTAGGCGTTATCAATCACCGCTACGTCCGCCTCTTCCCAGAATTCGTTGAAGGTCATAGCTTTGTTCTTCAGGCTGGCAACCACTGCCTTACCATCCACAATGAGTACTGCATTGCGCTTGTTTTGGATTTTTTCAGCATTTTCTGTCTGGAACTTGTCCAGAGCAGCGTGCAAAGCAGCATGGGCTTTCCTGACTGCCCCATCAAGGATACCATCATCGACCAGTTCCTGTGCCAGCGCGGTCAGACGTCTGGCGGGTCTGGCTCCTTTCTGTGGCCGGGTTTGCGAAGGTAGCGCTTCAAATACTTCCCATACGGTAACTGAAGCCGCCGGGTTAGGTTTCATCTCCACAGGGTTAACAAGGATGCGTCCGCTCGGAGGAGAGGTATCATCTCCCTTAAACAAGGTATTGACGACATCTCTCACAGTATTAGTATTAAACTTGGGCAGTAGGCATTCTACTGAGTTTAAGCGCTCATTACCCGGAATACGCCTTGCCAGTGGAGTTCGTACCATACGTCCCAGCAATTGAGTAATATGTGTTCTGTCGCTGGCAGCGCGGAAGGAAACCATCACTTCGGCACGCGGGCAATCCCAGCCAGTACTGATGGCATCTTTAGCAATCAGTACGCGCACCCAAGTTGATTCCTGCACCCGCTGCGGTTCAATATAAGGCACTTGGTATTGGCCGAAACGTTGTGTGGTATGTTCACCGAAGACATGAGCAACACTGTCAATGGGCAATTCAGGATAACGAGAGAATAGCGTATCCAGCCAACTACCCACCTCGTTCGGGTCAGGCGTATTAGGTACTTGGAATACCATTAGCGGCACAACTTTGCACACGGTTTCCTGCTGTCTTGCGTACTCTGCCCAAGCATCGGTCGCTTCCCTGAGTTTGTCGGCAGCACGTCGTACCCACACTGTATCGAAGTCACCAGCTTCATTAGGCACACCCAGAATGATATCGTCCTTGATAAGTCCCGATTCCTGCACTTTAGCCGAGTCAACAACCACATTCGGCAGTTTTACATGATTGCCCGTATTCGCAATTGCTTGGTCGAAACGTTCAACTGTGGCGGAAATCCCCCACACAACTGGAATACCCTTCACTCCAGCTGAACCATTGATAAGGCGTTGCACAATAGTACTCTTAGCAGCTTCACTGGAAGCCGTTGACGAACCCATACCTCGGTGCGCTTCGTCCAGTACCAGATAGAGAGTCAGATCAGGGTCTTCGATGGTGTTCTGGATGGTATCCCACAGTGTATAAGCCTGTGCATCAGGGGCTGCTTCGAAAAGCCCGCCTTTATCATCGAACCCGCGCACCAGCAGGCTTTTTTTGCCAAACTTCTGCGTGTTAAGGAAATAGATTTTTCCAGCCTGAAATTTGCGTCGACTGAAAGGATGTTCAACCACTACCATATCGTTGTAGTTGATACGGTCACTGGCTTCCATCAAGCGAAAACGAGTTTGTTCGTTTAGTGCAGGGTCGTCACTGAACCAAATCACCACCGCGCCGGGATCTGCATCGAAATTAAATTCGTCGTCGCCATGAAACAATGCTTCAAATACGGCAGCAGCCATAACGGTCTTACCCGCACCAGTCACAGCCGTCAAAGAGAAAGCACTCTTATCGTTCTCATTATGCCAGTAACGGCGAGCTTTCCGGAGATTTACCAGCGAATCACGCACAGCATCGCGCTGGTAGTCTTTGAGAGTGAATTTCATTCAGTTAATTCCCCACAGGTGAAGCTGAAATTAGTCAGGTATGATTCGTACAAACGTACTGACTCAACACCTTTTGGCAGACGC
This sequence comes from Escherichia albertii NBRC 107761 = DSM 17582, assembly GCF_000759775.1. Lineage (GTDB taxonomy): Bacteria > Pseudomonadota > Gammaproteobacteria > Enterobacterales > Enterobacteriaceae > Escherichia > Escherichia albertii. The sequence goes on along the minus strand of NZ_BBMY01000024.1, from coordinate 38,585 downwards.
CTAGTGACAGCCTGGAAGTGGCGGTCATCGTCAGTGACGATGAAGGCCACCCGTAATTCACTGGCATGGCTAATGGCTTCAATAAAAGGTGTAGCCTGATCCACTGCCGACAGCAGGCCATAAGTATCAGCCACAGCCCATCCTTCAACTGGCAGTCTGTCAATACGTTTACCACGTGCACCTGCGCGTAGCCACAGCAACGCAGCAATGCGGGCATAGGCTAGATTATGGCTAATCGCCTTCTCTGCTTCGTAGGTCAGTGTGAAAAACTCGGCGTTTTCCTCGAAGCCTTCAGACACAGAGAACTCATCGGTAAACTTGTAGTCGCCTTTAATCGGTTCACCTTCAGGAGTCTTACCTGTGATAGCTGCCTGCACACGTGGTTTGGTGATATAGTCGCAGATCCCCCATTTCTCCCATTCTGGATCTCCTGGACGTAAGCCTTGCTCTCTAAGCTTTTTCTGCTCATCGGCACTAACTTCATTGTTGGTAATGCTGATGCATTGACGACGTCCACCGTCCTGACGGTTCAAGCGCATTACTGCGTGGGCTGTTGTTCCGGAGCCACTAAAAAAATCGACTACGACTGCGTTTTCTTTTTTTGAAAGCACAAATCTAAGACAATCCTCAACCGCATAAAGAGATTTCGGGTACGGAAAGCGTCGTCCTGGAATCATTCGCTTCAAAAGCCCGGCACCATGTTCACTTGCGCTATGAGAAACCATATTCCAAAGAGTTCCAGGGCTCCTTGTCCCGACTGAATCCGCGAACTCTAACTCAAGAGCCCCCTCACTATCACGACCAGTGGCAATAATCTCACCGCTCTTGATCTTTTGTCGAATACCTGACTGAAGGTAATAAACTGAACGCAACCCAGTCTTTTTATTTCGCGGGCCAAACTTTGCATGTCCAATGCTCAAATACTCTCTAAACGAGCTTGGGCTTAAACGCCACATCAGTTCTTGGCCATTTCCATCGATAGGAAAAATTGCTACAGTCCCCTCAGGAACAGGCACATCACTAGGTTTCATATCTAACGGAGGGGGTTCGCCTGTCGAATGGTAATCACCCGTTTCCTTATCTATGAAGATTGGGAAAAACATTGAGGGAATTCGAGACCTTCGACTTCCTTCCCCATTTCGCATCAATCCAGCCCAACGTACATTCCGTCCATTCTCACTTACTTCTCTAAGCATGTCAGTGCGCCAAGGAACGACCTTAGCGTCACCAAAGAAAACATAATAAATGTATTCGTCGACTCGACTAAATCTGCCTGTCCGTGCAGAACCTTTAGGATTGATCACGCTACTTATCATTTGGATTGTTGCTTCTGGGAACATTTGCTCCAGCAATAACCCAAGTCGTAGAAATTCTTTTTCGTCGATTGTCACGATCAATACCGAGTCTGCAGGGTTAAGTAATAGCTTGGCGACCTCCAAGCGCCGTTCCATCATAGCAAGCCACTTGCTGTGCCGGTAAAGATCGTCACCTTCAACGTAATCGTTGTTATATTTCCAGTCTTTTGCTCCTGAGTTATATGGAGGGTCAATGTATATCACATCAACTTTACCTCGATGGGTATAGGTCAATGCTTTGAGAACATGGTAGTTTTCACCATTGATGACCGAGTGGAAAGGCTTATCACCACCGCGTTGTACCTTTCCTGTGCTCACCAACCCCGGCCATATTGGATCACGAAATTCAGCTATAACTACTAGGTTACTTAACTCCATAGTCTGCACATCGACATTAGCTGCGCCCAGCAATTCAAGATCTGCTGTATTATTCGCCTTGTGGATTGCTTTAACCTGCCACAACCGTTGATCACCTTTCTTAGTGGACCCACGCTTTGGCAGAACGCGAACCTTGTCTCCCTTGCGAATAGGCCGCAATGGTAACTCTACAACTTCAGGGCTATGTCGTTCGAAATTAAGCCCAAAGGGAAGACGTGATGACAGGATCTTTATTTCTCGATCAAGATCCGCGCCCAGTTGCGGGTCTTTGGCCTTCGCTTTAGCTATTAAATCAGTCAGTCTGGACATATATTCCTTATTTCTTATCAATTCTGAGCATTGCAGGTTCTGAACGTTTTTCTTTGAGGCGAGCTCAATGTATTGATTTTTTAGTCGGAATCAGAACGCTGAAAAATTGGCAATAATACTAACATTAATCAACGATGTCAGCGATCCTCCAACCGGAAACTGTAGGTTATTATTTGCATGTCCATAGCTCGGTTTCTGCTATCTCATGGCATCAGACAATCAAAATAATTTCAGACAGATATTATCGTTGTGAGTCCCCCGCCTCCTTTCCGGTACGCGGGGTTTTGTCTTTTTTCACCGGGAATACATGTATGAATCCGTCTGATGCCATTGAGGCAATTGAAAAACCGCTCTCCTCCCTGCCTTACTCGCTTTCCCGTCACATCCTGGAACATCTGCGTAAACTCACCGGCCACGAACCCGTGATTGGCATTATGGGTAAAAGCGGAGCCGGTAAATCCTCACTCTGTAATGCACTGTTTCAGGGGGAGGTCACCCCGGTCAGTGATGTTTACGCCGGCACCCGGGAAGTGCAGCGCTTCCGTCTGAGTGGCCATGGTCACAGCATGGTTATCACTGACCTGCCCGGGGTGGGCGAGAGCCGGGACAGGGATGCAGAGTATGAAGCCCTGTACCGTGACATTCTGCCTGAACTGGACCTGGTGCTGTGGCTGATTAAAGCCGATGACCGTGCCCTGTCTGTGGATGAGTATTTCTGGCGACACATCCTGCACCGGGGACATCAGCAGGTGCTGTTTGTGGTGACGCAGGCCGACAAAACGGAGCCCTGCCATGAATGGGATATGGCCGGCATTCAGCCTTCTCCCGCACAGGCACAGAATATTCGCGAAAAAAAGGAGGCGGTATTCCGTCTGTTCCGGCCCGTTCATCCGGTTGTTGCCGTATCAGCCCGCACTGGCTGGGAGCTGGATACGCTGGTCAGTGCGCTCATGACAGCGCTTCCCGACCATGCCGCCAGTCCCCTGATGACCCGCCTGCAGGACGAGCTGCGCACGGAATCTGTCCGGGGGCAGGCCCGTGAACAGTTTACCGGTGCGGTGGACCGGATATTTGACACGGCGGAGAGCGTCTGTGTTGCCTCTGTGGCTCGTACGGTTCTGCGTGTCGTCCGTGACTCGGTGGTCTCTGTTGCCCGCGCTGTATGGAACTGGATTTTCTTCTGAACCCGGTGGTGATGCATCAGACTCTTGTTACAGATTTTTAACCCCATGAAAACACAATGCAAACACAGCCATACCCGGGTTGTCCCCTTGCGTTGTGTTTTTCAAGTTAATAGAATGCATCGATCGTTGCTATTATATCGATCGCTATAAACGATCGTTTGTGGTAAATGACCTCCTCCGTGGTTGTCATGAAAATGCGTCTCAGGAAGGTTAAATAATGCACGAAAAGAACATCGCCCTGCTTTGTGATGAAGCCGACCGACTTTTGCAACTGAACATTAATCTGCTCCGGCAAATGGTTGATGAACCGGATGTGTTATCTGACAGTAAGAACGAAAACAGACTGCTTTTTGATAAACAGAAAGCACTGAAAAGAATTGAGGAGCTGGAGGGCGAACAAATCAAAACCGCCCGCAGGGAGATGGTGCTGGCTGTTGTCGGCACGATGAAAGCAGGTAAATCAACCACCATCAACGCCATTGTGGGGCAGGAAATTCTGCCTAACCGTAACCGCCCCATGACCTCTGTACCGACGCTCATCCGCCACGTTCCCGGAAAAACTGAGCCGGTCCTCCATCTGGAACATATTCAGCCCGTCCGCAATTTATTAAGCACACTGCAACAAAAACTCGACACCCCGGCAGGACAGCAAGTCGCACAGACCCTGCAGCAAACCGGGGATACCTGCGAACTGCTGGATATTCTGGCAAATGATGGCTGGCTCAAAAATGAATACCACGGGGAGGAGGAAATCTTTACCGGACTGGCATCGTTAAACGATCTGGTTCGCCTTGCTGCGGCAATGGGGAGTGAGTTTCCTTTTGATGAATACGCAGAAGTGCAGAAACTGCCGGTGATCGACGTGGAATTCAGCCATCTGGTGGGGATGGATGCATGCCAGGGAACACTCACACTGCTGGATACCCCCGGCCCTAATGAGGCCGGACAACCGCAGATGGAAGTGATGATGCGGGATCAACTGCAGAAAGCCTCTGCGGTGCTGGCGGTGATGGATTACACCCAGATGAACTCAAAAGCGGATGAAGACGTCCGTAAAGAGCTTAATGCCATTGCTGACGTATCAGCCGGCCGCCTGTTTGTGCTGGTCAATAAATTTGATGAGAAAGACCGCAATGGCGATGGGGCAGATGCCGTACGCCAGAAAGTTCCGGCAATGCTGAACAGTGATGTGCTGCCCGCCTCCCGCGTTTATCCAGGCTCATCACGTCAGGCGTACCTGGCTAACCGTGCGCTTCATGAGTTACGGAAAAACGGAACCCTTCCTGTTGATGAAGCCTGGGTCGATGATTTTGTCAGGGAAGCCTTCGGTCGCATGAAAAAAGAATACGTCTGTAAAGACAGTGAAATGGCAACCGAAGGGGCGACAGACCTGTGGGAAGGTTCACTTATCGATCAACTGATAACGGAAGTCATACAGAGCTCCCATTCCAGAGCGGCGGCACTGGCGGTTGATTCTGCCGCCGCAAAACTGATGCAGAATGCGGAAAATGTCAGCGAATATCTGTCATTACGCCATCAGGGGCTACAGCAAAGCATTCAGTCACTGCAGTCGCATATCACCAGCCTGCTTGCGGATATCCGGGAAATCGCGGACTGTCAGGAGCAGGTGACCGCTGATGTCAGAATGGCCATGGAGGAGATCGATGCCAGAACCCGGGAATTACTCACGGGGGTCTGCACCTCACTGGAAGAGGAGCTGAATCACTATTTCAGAACCGGTAAACTCAAAGAACAGCAAATGCTGGAGGAAGAAGACGCAGAACAACGAAGGTCCCGGTCCGGATTATGGGGAATGATTTCTCAATGGTCCGGTATCAACTACCCGGGCCGGGAGGATTACAGGAAACGAGACTTTGACCCGGAAAACCCCGAGATAACACTAAATAATCGCAGGGAAGCAATTGAATATATAGAGAAAATTGAGTCAACTGTGACCACCCTGCACCGTGAGGCTGAAGCACAGTTCCGGCCTGAGCTGGAGAAAATCGTCAGGGGTATCGAAACAGGTTTTCGTGGTACGGCCCTGTATGCGACAGAAAATATTGCCGGACGCATCAATTCCCGCCTGGAGGATGAAGGTTTCACTGTAAAAATCAGTTTTCCGGCAGTCAGCCAGTTACAGACCCGGCTCGCGGTAAAAACAAATCTGAGCGCGCTTATGGAGGAAAGAACGGAGACAGTAACCCGTCGCTGTCGACAGGATGGTGTCTGGGGTACGCTTTGTCGATGGGCAAACACCAGTGACTGGGGCTGGAAAGAGTACAGTGTGGATGTGAGCCGCAGCGTGATCAATATCAACAAGGTCAGAGAGGAAGTGATGTCACTGACCCGGGCATATTTCGGGGAGCTGCAGGCATCCATTGAGCAGGATATTAACCAGCCCGTCCGCCAGGAAATCGATGCCTTTTTCTGTACATTCAGGGAGAAAGTTGAACAGCTGCGTAACACGCTGATTCAGAGCTCTGAAGATCATAAACGCGATCAGCAGGCGCAGGAACGGCTTACCGGGCGACTTCAGGCATTAAATGAAAGGGTTCCTGAGCTCATTACTGACAGTAAGGCGCTGAGGGAAGAGCTGGAGACAATGCTGTGACTTCACCATTTATTCAACAAATTGCTGATAACCGGGTATGTCAGGTACTCACCTGTCTTCCTGAAAAATTTGTGGTTGATTTCGCAAACGGTATCGATGTTGCACAGGAGCATATCCGCACGGCCGGAGAGCGCACGTTCTTCCGGCGGTTAAAAGAGGGGCTGAGCGGCGAAGGTGCTGCACGGCAGAATGCCATCAATGCTTCGCTTGCACAGGGCGTTGAGGCGTCCCTGCGCTGGCTGACGGAGCTGACAACGTCGCTTGCCACCACAAACTACGCGATTACCCGGGTAAACGACAGGGTCAGTTCACTGGTCAGTGATACTGCCAGGCTGGCGCATTATTCCGCAGATACGCGGGAGCAGTTACTCACCCTGGCCGATCAGGTTCACCATAAACTGAATCATCTTGAAGAAAAACTCCACCGTGTTGACCAGGTTCAGCGGGCGCAGTTACATCTTGAGCAGATATTCTCATGGTGGAGCGCCGGGCGATATGCGTCATTTTCCCCTGCCGGACGTTGTTATGTGGCACTTGAAGAGCTTCGCTGGGGCGCGTTTGGTGATGTGATTCGTCAGGGCGAAACAGGCCAGGTTAACCAGCTACTGGATATTCTCAGACATAAAGCATTAACGCAGATGGCACAGGAGAGTGGCGGTAGTGCAACCGTGCGTCTGAACACTCTGGACTGGCTTGGTGGTCAGGACCGGGAGCAGGCAGATAACGAGTGGCATGACGCGATTAACTGGCTGGGGGACTGGTGCAGTGAAGAGCAGCATCCGGTGATCTGGTCAACCACGCAGGCTGCAGAACACTTACCGGTTCGCATGCCCCGTCTCTGCTCTGCAGAGCGCCTCTCTGAAAGTATGGTCGATGAAATATTTCAGAAGGGGGCAGCATGAGTACAGAAATGAAAACGGGGCTGGTGCTGTCCGGCGGCGGGGCGGTGGGTGCTTATCAGGCGGGAGTGGTTAAGGCACTGGCAGAGTGTGGTACACAGATCAGCATGGTTTCAGGGGCCAGCATTGGCGCATTCAATGGTGCCATTATCGCGGCCTCTCCCAATCTGTCAGAAGCTGCCGTACGCCTGGAGGCGCTCTGGGATCATCTTGGGAATAATCAGGTACTGTCGGTAAACAGATCGGTTTACTTTTCATTGCTGAAAAAATTGCTCCAGGCAATGAACCTCTGCCAGATCCCCGGACGTGCAGGAGCACTGCTTACGACGCTTCTTCGCCATATATCGATAATCAACGGCTTCGACAATCCGATGACTCAGCCGTTGTTGTCAGATGAGCCCCTGACAGCGCTGATGGATCATTATCTTGATACTGATGCTCTGGCAGACGGGCTACCGCTGTATGTGTCGCTGTACCCCACAGAAGGGGGCATGCAGGATATTATTGACTGCATTCGTGCTGAACTGGGTGTCGGAACCACGAAAAACGCCGTTTTTCAGCATATCCAGAGTCTGCCCCGCGGACAGCAGAAAGAGGCTCTGCTTGCGTCAGCCGCGCTGCCCCTGTTGTTCCGTCCCCGTGAAGTTCAGGGGACAATGTTCGGTGATGGTGGTATGGGAGGATGGCGAAATATGCAGGGAAATACCCCTGTAACGCCTCTGGTCGATGCCGGATGCAATATGGTGATTGTGTCGCATCTGAGTGACGGTTCTTTATGGGATCGCCGGGCTTTTCCGGACACCACAATCCTTGAGATCCGTCCCCGTAAAAGGCTGAAACATACAGATGATGGTGGCAACAGCGGCGGTCTGCTCAGTTTCGCGTCGGCACATACCGACGCCTGGCGTCAGCAGGGCTACGAGGACACGATGCTGACGATGGAGCATATCCGGAAACCGCTGGCAGCACGTCAGGTACTGTCCCGGTCAGAAACGGTGTTGCAGAAAAGTCTGGAGATAACGGAAGAGGCAGATTTGGCACTGAGAAACGCGATGACCCGACTGAAATAAATACGCTCCGGAGAAACGCCACCGCCTGTGGTGGTATTTTTCCTGGCTGGTGTTATTGAAAATATTTTCAGATATATGTTATCCGGGTGAGATTTAATATTGACGCATTTATTAATGCCATAAGGAGTTATCATGAAATTCATCGTAAAAAACGTATAAAGTCGTTGGTTACTATTACAACATCGACCCTGGTTACCTGATTTGGTTTGGTGAAACTGGCGTTCACGAATTCGCGTACCTGGTCAGGGACTACGTAAACAAAACAAATTAAAGGCGTAAGTTATGCGGTTCATCTTCGCGTTATTAATTTATTGATATCAAAAGTAAATATAGTTCTGCCATGATGACAGGGACTTATATTTTCGGGGAACTAAATACAGGTCAGGTTGTATGTCACGTTTATTGCCCGAAGTCCCTTTCTCACGCGAGCAGGCTGTTGTCATCACAACAGCTTACCACAATGTGTTTATCGACGATGACCAGGGAACTCATTTCCGTCGGGTTATCCGCAACGCAGAGACTGACGCCGGAAGGTTAGCCAGTGACGGTCTTCTCAGACAATAAACCTCATTAATTTCGTCCATCAGGCCACGTCTTCTCCGGGAGACGTGGCTTTTTCATTTATTACACCAGTAAATCTTAACCACCGATAAGGAGCAAAGTATGCGATTAGCCAGTCGTTTTGGTTATGCTGCAAACCAGATACGCCGTGACCGTCCGCTGACACATGAAGAGCTGATGCACCATGTGCCGGGGATTTTCGGGGAAGATAAACACACGTCCCGAAGCCAGAACTATACGTACATTCCCACCATCACCGTGCTGGAAAGTCTGCAGCGGGAAGGCTTCCAGCCATTCTTCGCCTGCCAGACCCGTGTGCGCGACCCGGGCCGTCGGGGATACACAAAACACATGCTGCGTCTGCGGCGGGCCGGAGAAATAAACGGAGAACATGTCCCTGAAATCATTCTGCTCAACTCTCATGACGGTACCTCCAGCTACCAGATGCTGCCGGGTTACTTCAGGTTCGTCTGCCAGAACGGGTGCGTCTGTGGCCAGTCTCTGGGGGAAGTGCGTGTTCCGCACCGGGGAAATGTAGTGGAGAAAGTTATCGAAGGGGCTTACGAGGTGGTGGGGGTTTTTGACCGGATTGAAGAGAAACGTGATGCCATGCAGTCGCTGGTCCTGCCGCCACCGGCACGCCAGGCGCTGGCACAGGCGGCACTGACTTACCGTTATGGTGACGAACATCAGCCCGTCACCACCGCCGACATTCTGACACCGCGACGCCGGGAGGATTACGGTAAGGACCTGTGGAGTGCTTATCAGACCATCCAGGAGAATATGCTGAAAGGCGGGATTTCCGGTCGCAGTGCCAGAGGAAAACGTATCCATACCCGGGCCATTCACAGTATCGACACCGATATTAAGCTCAACCGCGCATTGTGGGTGATGGCAGAAACGCTGCTGGAGAGCCTGCGCTGATTCAGCCATTACCCTGAAAACCACGCATTTGTCTGTCCTTTAAGGAGCCATTTCATGAAAACCATTTCACATAATTCCACCACGCCTTCTGTTTCCGTGACCACTGCATCAGGGAATAACCAGTCTCAACTGGTTGCCACTCCCGTCCCTGATGAACAGCGCATCAGCTTCTGGCCGCAGCATTTTGGCCTCATTCCACAGTGGGTGACCCTGGAGCCCCGTGTCTTCGGCTGGATGGACCGTCTGTGTGAAGACTACTGCGGTGGTATCTGGAATCTGTACACCCTGAACAACGGTGGCGCATTTATGGCACCCGAACCGGATGACGATGATGACGAAACCTGGATACTGTTCAATGCCATGAACGGTAACCGCGCTGAAATGAGCCCGGAAGCCGCCGGCATTGCTGCCTGTCTGATGACGTACAGTCATCACGCCTGTCGTACAGAGAATTATGCCATGACGGTTCATTATTACCGGCTGCGGGATTATGCCCTGCAGCATCCGGAATGCAGTGCCATTATGCGCATCATCGACTGAATGGAGGCAGGGACAATGCAGCAGCTTTCCTTTCTGCCCGGAGAGATGACGCCCGGTGAGCGCAGCCTCATTCAGCGGGCCCTGAAAACCCTGGACCGTCATCTTCATGAACCCGGCGTGGCCTTCACCTCCACCCGTGCGGCACGGGAATGGCTGATTCTGAACATGGCTGGACTGGAGCGGGAAGAGTTCCGGGTGCTGTATCTGAATAACCAGAATCAGCTGATTGCCGGTGAAACCCTCTTCACCGGCACCATCAACCGCACGGAAGTCCATCCCCGGGAAGTGATTAAACGCGCCCTGTATCACAATGCCGCTGCCGTGGTGCTGGCACACAATCACCCGTCCGGTGAAGTCACACCCAGCAAGGCAGACCGCCTTATCACGGAACGTCTGGTACAGGCACTGGGCCTGGTGGATATCCGGGTGCCGGACCATCTGATAGTCGGTGGCAGCCAGGTTTTCTCCTTTGCGGAACACGGCCTGCTTTAACCCGTCACCATCACAACCACATCACACCTGTTTTCACTTTTATCTTCTGTCTTCAGAGGTATCACACTATGAAAATCATCACCCGTGGTGAAGCCATGCGTATTCACCGTCAGCATCCTGCATCCCGTCTTTTTCCGTTCTGTACCGGTAAGTATCGCTGGCACGGCGGTGCTGAAGAGTATACCGGTCGTGAAGTACAGGATATTCCCGGTGTGCTGGCCGTGTTTGCAGAACACAGTAAGGACAGTTTTGGTCCGTATGTCCGGCTGATGAGCGTCACACTGAACTGAGTCTGGAAGGGCATTCAGATGAGCAGAATTATCGCCACCACCGGAGCATTCTTAACCGATTTTCTGTGAGGACTTTATCGTGTCAGACACACTCCCCGACGACAATCACGACCGCCCCTGGTGGGGGCTGCCCTGCACAGTGACGCCCTGTTTCGGGGCACGTCTGGTGCAGGAGGGTAACCGGTTGCATTACCTTGCAGACCGCGCCGGTATCAGAGGGCGGTTCAGCAATGCAGATGCGTACCACCTGGACCAGGCCTTTCCGCTGCTGATGAAACAACTGGAACTCATGCTCACCAGCGGTGAACTGAATCCCCGCCATCAGCATACCGTCAAGCTGTATGCAAAAGGGCTGACCTGCGAAGCCGACACCCTCGGCAGTTGTGGCTACGTTTATCTGGCTGTTTATCCGATACCCGAAATGAAAAATTAACTCTCCAGAATAGCCTTCTGCTACGGCCTGGTGTTTTCACCACGCCACTTTCCCATTTTTCATCTCTGCATATCAGGAAAATCTTCAATATGAAAACATTACCCGATACACTCGTACGGGAGGCATCGCGCTGCCCGTCTCCCGTCACCATCTGGCAGACTCTGCTCTCCCGACTGCTGGACCAGCATTACGGCCTCACACTGAATGACACACAGTTCGCTGATGAACGTGTGATTGAGCAGCATATTGAGGCAGGCATTTCACTGTGCGATGCGGTGAACTTTCTCGTTGAAAAATACGCACTGGTGCGTACCGACCAGCCGGGATTCAGCGCCTGTACCCGTTCTCAGTTAATAAACAGTATTGATATCCTCCGGGCCCGCCGGGCAACCGGCCTGATGGCCCGCGACAATTACAGAACGGTAAATAACATTACCCTGGGTAAGTATCAGGAGGCGAAACGATGAAACTGGCCCTGACGCTGGAAGCTGACAGCGTTAACGTGCAGGCACTGAACATGGGGCGCATTGTCGTTGACGTCGATGGTGTTAATCTCACTGAACTGATTAATAACGTCGCTGAAAGCGGTTATTCACTCCGTGTGGTGGAGGAATCCGACCAACAGTCAACCTGCACACCTCCGCCATTTGCAACCCTTGCCGGCATACGCTGCAGTACCGCGCATATCACGGCAAAGGACAACGCCTGGTTGTATTCGCTGTCACATCAGACGAATGACACCGGCGAATCAGAATGGATTCATTTCACAGGTAGCGGATATCTGTTACGTACCGGTGCGTGGTCATACCCGGTTCTGCGGCTTAAGCGCCTGGGCCTGTCAAAAACGTTCCGTCGTCTGGTTGTCACACTTACCCGACGTTATGGCGTCAGTCTCATTCATCTGGATGCCAGCGCTGAATGCCTGCCGGGCTTACCCACTTTCGACTGGTAATCAGGACAAAAGACACTGGATGAAATTATTAACCACAGAAACGGCGCTGGATATTCTGATTGCGTGGCTGCAGGACAATATTGACTGCGAATCAGGGATTATCTTCGACAACGATGAGGATAAAACGGATTCGGCAGCACTGTTGCCCTGTATTGAACAGGCCAGGGAAGATATCCGTATCCTGCGCCAACTGCAGTTTCTGCAACAAAAGCGGTGAGTCTCACTCACCATACTTCATTCCACTGACGCCAGCCTGAACAGGGCTGGCGTTTTCATTTATCTGCGAAAAGGAATATCGATTATGTCTGCAATCACAGTCTCCCGTCCGGAAGTGGTCAACGGGCATACGGACGTTATCTGCTCCACCTCAGTCAGCCACATTCTGGCTGTGCGAAAGAGTTCACTGCTGCAAATCGACACACTTATCCGGCAACTGGCTGAAATCTCGGTACTGACAGAAAGTATTGGAGGTAAAACTGCTCTGGACTGGGCCATGAAACAGGATTTTCGCTGTGGCTGCTGGCTCATGGAGAAACCGGAAACCGCAATGAAAGCCATCACCCGCAATCTTGACCGCGAAATCTGGCGTGACCTGATGCAACGTTCCGGGATGCTGTCATTAATGGATGCGCAGGCCCGTGATACATGGTACCGATCACTGGAGTACGATAATTTTCCGGAAATCAGTGAAGCGAACATTTGGAGCACATTTGAGCAACTGCACCAGAATAAGGATGAAGTGTTTGAGCGAGGAGTGATCAACGTCTTCAGAGGGCTGAGCTGGAATTACAAAACCAACTCCCCCTGTAAATTTGGCAGAAAAATTATCGTCAACAACCTGGTGAGGTGGGACAGATGGGGATTGCATCTTATCACCGGGCAACAGGCAGATCGACTCGCCGACCTGGAAAGAATGCTACACCTGTTCAGCGGCAAACCGATCCCCGACAGCCGGGAAAATATCATCATTCGGCTGGATGATCACATCCGCTCCGTTCAGGGTAAAGAGGACTATGAAGATGAGATGTTCAGCATCAGATACTTTAAGAAGGGCTCCGCACACATCACGTTCAGAAAACCGGAACTGGTTGATCGGCTAAATGACATCATTGCGAAGCATTATCCGGGGCAACTATCAGCCATCTGAATCAGATGGAGAAAAAGCTTACCTGACCCATTACCTGACCCAATTCAAAGGCAAAAGAAAAAGGGTTAGCTGATTTATTAGCTAACCCTTTGTTGTATATGGTAGCCCCTGTTGGGTTTGAACCAACGACCAAGCGATTATGAGTCGCCTGCTCTAACCACTGAGCTAAGGGGCCATGGTAGCGGATTATAAAGTAACTCTGTGTCGTGATCCAGCCATTACCGTGCGGCTGCTGTTTTTATAAACAATGTGTTTTCAATTCGTTATACTTTTCCCCGGTTGTGTTGTTTAGGGGTTTATATGGTTAACGATATTCTTGCGCCGGAGTTGCGTGTAGTGTTTTGCGGTATCAATCCGGGGCTTTCTACTGCAGAGTTTGGTTTTCCGTTCGCCCATCCGGCAAACCGCTTCTGGAAGGTTATTTATCAGGCCGGATTTACTGACCGGCAACTGAAGCCGCAGGAGGCGCAGCATCTGCTGGATTATCGCTGTGGCGCTACCAGACTGGTTGACAGACCAACGGTGCAGGCCAGTGAAGTCTCAAGGCAGGAACTGTATGCAGGCGGGCGCAGGTTGATTGAAAAAATTGAGAATTTTCAGCCGCAGGCGCTGGCGATTCTGGGTAAACAGGCGTTTGAGCAAGGATTCCGCCAGCGAGGCGTGCAGTGGGGAAAGCAAACTCTCGTCATTGGTTCGACGCAGATTTGGGTGTTGCCGAATCCCAGCGGTTTAAACCGCATTTCACTGGAGAAACTGGTGGAGGCTTATCGGGAGTTGAATGAGGCGCTGGTAGTGCGTGGGCAATAAAAAACGCCACCGGAAAGATGGCGTTTGAGTATAGCGACGAGCACCGGATGCGGCGTGAACGCCTTATCCGGTCTACAGATTAGTCGTCCAGGAAGCTACGCAGTACTTCAGAACGGCTCGGGTGGCGCAGTTTACGCAGTGCCTTCGCTTCAATCTGACGGATACGTTCACGCGTAACGTCGAACTGTTTACCCACTTCTTCCAGCGTGTGGTCGGTGTTCATATCGATACCGAAACGCATACGCAGAACTTTCGCTTCACGCGCGGTCAGGCCAGCCAGCACGTCGTGCGTTGCCGCACGCAGGCTTTCAGTGGTCGCAGAATCCAGCGGCAGCTCGAGGGTGGTATCCTCGATAAAATCCCCCAGATGCGAATCTTCATCGTCACCGATCGGGGTTTCCATAGAGATTGGCTCTTTGGCGATCTTCAGTACTTTGCGGATCTTATCTTCCGGCATCAGCATACGTTCAGCCAGTTCTTCCGGCGTCGGTTCGCGACCCATCTCTTGCAGCATCTGGCGAGAAATACGGTTGAGTTTGTTGATGGTCTCAATCATATGCACCGGAATACGAATGGTGCGCGCCTGATCCGCGATAGAACGGGTGATCGCCTGACGGATCCACCAGGTTGCGTAGGTGGAGAACTTGTAGCCACGGCGATATTCGAATTTATCTACCGCTTTCATCAGACCGATGTTGCCTTCCTGAATCAGATCGAGGAACTGCAGACCACGGTTGGTGTATTTCTTGGCGATAGAAATAACCAGACGCAGGTTCGCTTCGACCATCTCTTTCTTCGCGCGGCGGGCTTTTGCTTCACCGATGGACATACGACGGTTGATATCTTTAACCTGCTCAATGGTCAGGCCGGTTTCTTCTTCAATCTGCTGCAGTTTCTGCAGGGCGCGATGCACCTCTTCAGAAACATCATGCAGTTTTTCCGACCACGGCTTGTTCATCGCAATTGCCGCGTTGAACCAGGTATCGCTGGTTTCGTTGCCGGTAAACAGGGTGATGAAGTTTTTCTTCGGCATTTTGCACTGCTCAACGCAGAGCTTCATGATCAGGCGTTCTTGCGTACGAACGCGGTCCATCATGACGCGCATGCTGTTGACCAGATAGTCGAACTGCTTCGGCACCAGGCGGAACTGTTTGAACACTTCAGACAGTTTCAGGATCTCTTCCTGGGCGGCGGCGTGGCTGCGGCCTTTTTCTTTGATAGTGTCACGCGTTACAACATACTGAGCGCGCAGTTCAGCAAATTTTTCGCGAGCCAGTTCCGGGTCGATGCTGTTGTCATCGTCGGCGGCGTCATCGTCGCCATCTTCTTCGTCTTCATCTTCGTCATCGTCCAGATCTTCCTGGGAAAGCTCTGAACCGACGTGAGTGGCGGTCGGCGCCAGCTCTTCTTCTGCGTTCGGGTCAACAAAGCCGGTGATCAGATCGGACAGGCGTGCTTCTTCTGCTTCAACACGATCGTACTGTTCGAGTAGATAGGTGATCGCTTCTGGATATTCAGCAACAGAGCATTGAACCTGGTTGATCCCGTCTTCAATGCGTTTAGCGATGTCAATTTCGCCTTCACGGGTCAACAATTCAACGGTGCCCATTTCACGCATGTACATGCGTACCGGGTCAGTCGTGCGCCCGATTTCAGATTCCACGCTGGAAAGCACCTGCGCGGCGGCTTCGGCAGCATCTTCGTCCGCGGTGTTTTCAGCCAGCATCAGATCATCGGCATCCGGTGCTTCTTCCATCACCTGAATGCCCATGTCGTTGATCATTTGGATGATGTCTTCGATTTGATCTGAATCGACGATATCTTCCGGCAGATGGTCATTGACCTCGGCATAGGTCAGATAGCCTTGCTCCTTACCACGGGTGACAAGAAGTTTCAGCTGTGACTGCGGGTTTTGCTCCATAAGACGGTATCCACACTTATTTCATGAGGTTGGTGTTGGGCGACTGACCGGATGTCATTCAGACGTTAACGCTGAAATTCAACGGTTGTTTATCGCCAACGATAATTACGAGGGCGTACTTATATCATTGCCGCTGCCTCTCAGTGCGGCTGTCGGGGGCTTCCCGAGCGCTATTCGGCACTTAAGCCGTTAAATCACTTTTTCGCCAGCTCCTGGTTTAATGTCCAGAGCTCCAGGCGTTCTTCGTTGCTTAAACCATGCGTGCGCTCACGAGCGATTAACTCTTCCTGGCGCAATTCAAGCAACGAATCAAACATATGGTTGAGTGAGTCGGTGAAGGTTTGCTCAGCAATATTCTTATCTGCTATATCGTCCCACATCGACAGTTTTTCAAGGGTGGCCGCATTATTTGTACCACGATAGTGCTCTAAAAGTTGCCCGGTGGTCAGACCTGGCTGGGAGAGACAAGTGTTGACCAGTTCTCTGAATAAGCCAAGTCCGGGAAGCTTATTTTGATCCAGATTTTTAAGCGGCGGTACCAACGTCGCTAGTTCTGGATTTTGCACCAGTAACCCAATAAGTATACGCATGGTCGTGCGTTTTAGCTGCGGTACAGGACGAGAAACGACGCTCTCCGCTGCTTTTGGCATTAATCGTTCAAGCTGGCTGTCATCAAGTATGCCTAACTTGTTGCCTAATTCCTGACGAAGATAGATGCGCAATGTTTCTCCTGGCACCTGAGAAATCAGCGGCAACGCCAACGTACTTAAACGTGCGCGCCCGTCAGGGGTACTCAGATCAACCTGCGGCATCAGGCTGTTAAACAGAAACGCGGAGAGCGGCATTGCCTGCTCCATTCGCGCTTCAAACGCCTCTTTACCTTCTTTGCGCACCAGTGTGTCAGGATCTTCGCCATCCGGTAAAAACATAAAGCGCAACTGACGGCCATCTGTCATATAAGGCAGCGCGGTTTCCAGCGCTCGCCAGGCGGCATCGCGACCAGCCCGGTCGCCGTCATAGCAACAAATGACATTGTTGGTCGCGCGGAACAACAACTGAATGTGATCGGCGGTGGTTGAAGTGCCTAATGACGCTACAGCGTAATTAATACCGTATTGCGCCAGCGCTACCACATCCATATAGCCTTCGACCACAAGCAGACGATTGGGTTCAGCGTTATCCTGCTGTGCTTCATAAAGACCGTAAAGCTGGCGGCCTTTATGGAAAATATCGGTTTCAGGCGAGTTCAGATATTTTGGCGTATCGTTGCCCAGAACGCGCCCGCCAAAACCAATCACCCGACCACGCTTATCGCGAATGGGGAACATTACCCGCTCGCGAAAACGATCGTAACTGCGGCCCTGATCGTTGGTTACCAACATGCCTGCATTAATCAATGACTGGCGATTTTCTGGATTGCCGCCAAACCGTTTCAGGACGTTGTCCCAACCGGGGGGGGCAAAACCAATCGCAAAGCGGGCGATCACTTCATCGCTTAATCCGCGTTTTTCCAGATACTGGCGCGCAGATGTTGCAACAGGTTGCTGTAACGATTGTTGGTAAAACGTATTCAGACCGTCCATCAACTGATAAAGAGTTTGTCGTTGATGGCGTTCTATCTGGCTGGGACCGCTGCCTGCTTCAAAAGGCACTTCAAGATTGTGCATTGCCGCCAGCTCTTCGACCGTTTCGACGAACTCAAGCTTGTCGTAGTTCATCAGGAAGTCGATCGCGTTGCCGTGCGCGCCACATCCAAAGCAGTGGTAAAACTGTTTTTCACCGTTAACGGTGAATGAAGGGGTTTTTTCGTTGTGGAATGGACAACACGCGTGATAATTCTTGCCCTGCTTTTTCAGCTTTACACGGGCATCGATCAGATCGACGATGTCAGTGCGTGCCAGCAGATCATTAATGAATACGCGTGGGATTCGTCCAGCCATAGGCCCCGATTTCTAGCAATTCATAAACGAAAATAAGCCGCGCATTCCTTTCGGAAGCACGGCCTTACAACTACAACTCGGTCTGATCGGAGAGCAACGCTCTCGGGGAATTAGTACAGACGAGTACGGCGTGCGTTTTCGCGAGCCAGTTTCTTCGCGTGACGTTTCACTGCAGAAGCTTTAGCGCGCTTACGTTCGGTAGTCGGTTTTTCATAGAATTCACGACGACGAACTTCCGCCAGAACACCTGCTTTTTCGCAGGAACGCTTGAAGCGACGCAGAGCTACGTCGAACGGCTCGTTTTCACGTACTTTAATTACCGGCATGTGCCTCTCACCTTTGATTAATTCGGTTTGCCGCTGGCATCAACGCCAGCTTATTTCAAAATGGTGCGGAATTTTACTGCAATTGCTGCTGCTTTGTAAAGCACCGCGGCCGCTTTTGAAAGGGACTTTTATAAGGGTGAGGAGTATACACGAGGCTTTCTCCGGGGGCGAACAAAGTTTTACATCAACCCGCATTGGTCCTACACTGCGCGGTAATAAAGCGAGGTAAAACAAGTCATGCGTGTACTGGGTATTGAAACTTCCTGCGATGAAACCGGCATCGCCATTTACGACGATGAAAAAGGTTTGTTAGCCAACCAATTGTATAGTCAGGTGAAATTGCACGCTGACTACGGCGGCGTAGTGCCTGAACTGGCCTCCCGCGATCACGTGCGTAAAACCGTACCGCTGATTCAGGAGGCGCTGAAGGAGTCTGGTTTAACGGCAAAAGACATTGATGCTGTGGCCTATACCGCAGGCCCTGGATTAGTCGGCGCGTTGCTGGTTGGCGCAACGGTGGGACGTTCACTGGCGTTTGCCTGGGACGTTCCGGCGATCCCGGTACATCATATGGAAGGGCATCTGTTAGCGCCGATGCTGGAAGATAATCCGCCAGAGTTCCCGTTTGTCGCGCTGCTGGTTTCCGGCGGTCATACGCAGTTAATTAGTGTGACCGGCATTGGCCAGTATGAGCTGCTCGGTGAGTCCATTGATGATGCTGCCGGGGAAGCGTTTGATAAAACCGCGAAGCTGCTGGGGCTGGATTATCCAGGTGGGCCGCTGCTGTCGAAAATGGCGGCTCAGGGCACCGCCGGGCGTTTTGTTTTCCCGCGCCCGATGACCGATCGCCCGGGGCTGGATTTCAGCTTCTCTGGTCTGAAAACTTTTGCCGCGAACACCATTCGTGACAACGGTACCGACGACCAGACGAGAGCCGATATTGCTCGCGCCTTTGAAGATGCGGTGGTCGATACGCTGATGATTAAATGCAAGCGAGCGCTGGATCAGACGGGCTTCAGGCGTCTGGTCATGGCGGGCGGCGTGAGTGCTAACCGTACGCTGCGGGCGAAACTGGCGGAAATGATGAAAAAGCGTCGCGGCGAAGTGTTCTACGCACGCCCGGAGTTTTGTACTGATAACGGTGCGATGATCGCCTATGCCGGAATGGTGCGGTTTAAAGCTGGCGCGACGGCGGATCTCGGCGTCAGCGTGCGTCCGCGCTGGCCGCTGGCAGAGTTACCGGCTGCGTAAAACTATCCGGTGCCGGAGAGTCACTTCCGGCACCGTCCTCACTTAAAGCAACACCACGGGCATCCACAGTAAGCCGGTAATCACCAGCAACACGAGGAATATCAGCCCAAAAATCGCCCCCAGTCGCCAGTAATCTGCTGTTGGCAGATAACCACTACCGTAATAAATCGGGCTGGGGCCGGTGGCATATGGTGTAAGAATACTTCCCAGACCAATTGCCGCGCCAACCATCAGGCAGAACACCGGCAGTGGGATTTCCGGCATCGCCAGCGCGGCGGCAATCATCATCGGCGCGAGGGCAGAGGTATACGCCGTAGCGCTGGCAAAAAAGTAGCGCAGTAGATAAAACACCACAATTAACGCCACCATCACCATTATTGGCGAATAGCTGCTTAAGCTGCCTGCTAACAGCTTGCCAAACCAGCTAATAAAACCCGTGTTGTTGAGTCCGGTGGCGAGGGTGATAAGCGAGGCCAGCCAGAAGAAGACGTTCCACGCGGCTTTGTTACTGACAATGTCGTCCCAGCAGATAATGCGCAGGAGCAGCATCAGTGCCACCACGCTGTAACCGACCATCGCGGCATCGATATAATCACCGCCGAAAATCCACAGCACCAGTGCGCTGACCATCAACAGCAGCATCCGTTTTTCACGCGAACAGAGTGGGCCCATCGCTTGCAGTTCCGTCTCTGCCCAGCGCGGCACCTGATCGCCTGACTTCAGCACCGGCGGATACAGCACGTAAGCCAGCCTGGGAACCAACAGAACCAGTAAAATACTGAGCGGCAACATGCCGAGGAACCAGTCGCCCCAGCTAAGTGTGGCATGAGAAGCACTTTTCATCAGGCCAATCAGCAACAGGTTAGGAGCCATCGCCGTCAGGAAAATGGCGCTGGTCACGCAGTCGGCAACAATCCCCATCCACATAATGTAAGACCCAATACTGCGCGAGCTGCTGTCATTCGGTTGTGATTGATAGAGCGGCGGCAGGTTACGGATGATGGGATAGATAATCCCTGCGCCACGCGCCGAGTTGGACGGTGTTACAGGCGCCAGGATCAGCTCGGAGAACATCACCGCATAGCCGAGAAACAGCGTACGATGCCCCATTTTTTTTACCAGAATCAGTGCGATACGTCGCCCCAGCCCGGTTTTTTCATAGCCGGTGCCAAACATAAAGGCGGCGAAAATCAGCCAGATAACCGAATTAGAAAAACCGGAAACCGCCCAGGAGAGGGATTTGGCGGTGAATTTAAAGCCTGGCTGGGCGAGTTGCTCCGGGCTGAATAGCAGCCACGGCGAAAGAATGGCGATGATGGAGATACCCACCATCGCCACCACGGCACCCGGTACGGGTTCGAGGATCAGTCCAACGATCACACCTGTAAAAACGGCGAAGTAGAGCCAGGTATGGCTCTCTAGCCCTGCGGGAACCGGAAGTAGAGCAATAATGGCGATGACGGCCAGCGGCGCGAGATATCGCCACCATTCAGTGGAAGATTTCATCGTGTTATGCCTGCGAAAACGGAGAGGGGCGAGCCTCTCCGTGAAGGTTATTTGATGTAATGGACGTGCTCGCAGATCTCTTCCACGATAGGATCGCGGCGTTCGGCGAACAGTTTTTTGTTCTCGGCTATCAGGTTGTTGCCGTGGGTATCAATAGAGACAATCAGCGGACCGAACTCTTTGACCCGGCATACCCACAACGACTCCGGCATCCCGAGTTCTGTCCAGTGCACCTCTTCAATCTCTTCCACCTGAGTTGCCGCCAGAACCGCGCAACCTGCCGGGAAAATTACATGCAGTGCCTTAAATTTCTGGCAACCTTCTTCGGTCAGCGGCCCCATTCCGCCTTTGCCGACTACCAGTTTTACGCCAGTCTGTTCGATAAATTCACGTTCAAAACTTTCCATCCGCATACTGGTCGTCGGGCCAACAGACACCATCTCCCATTTATCGCCGTTTTTACGCACGATAGGGCCAGCGTGGAAAATCGCCTTGCCGTTGAGATCGTAAGGGAGCGGACGTTTAAGTTCGATCAAACGGCGATGGCAAACGTCGCGGCAGGTCACCAGCGTACCGGTCAGGTAGATCACATCGCCGACGCGAATATCTTGCAGATCTTCAGCGTTGAGCGGGGTTGTCAGGATCTTTTTCATAACGCGCTCCGGGTGTGAGACAGATTTTCAAAGGTGAGATCGGCATGAACCCGCAGCGTACCGCGGCGATGTGCCCAGCAACCTGTAGAAACAGCAACACCGATGGTTGATGGATGGCGAGCGGCAGATTCGATATGAACACCCATTACTGAACTGTTGCCTGTCAGCCCTTGTGGACCAATCCCCAGACGGTTGAGTCCTTCTTCGAGGCGTAGCTCCAGCTCTGCGGCTTTCGGGTTGGGATGTCGGCTGCCAATCGGGCGCAAAATGGCTTTACGCGAGAGAACGGCGGCGGTTTCCACCGAGGTGGCGATGCCCACGCCCACCAGTACCGGCGGACAGGCGTTTACCGCGAGAGTAGAAATATTTTCAAAGACGAATTTCACTACCCCTTCGTAGCCTTCCGATGGCATTAACACTTTCGAGCGGCCTGGTAATGTGCAGCCGCCGCCTGCCATGTAAACTTCAATTTCCGCATCGTCACCGTCGGGAATGACGTCCCAGGTTACCCACGGTACGCCGCTGCCGGTATTTTTGCCGGTATTCACTTCGTCAAAAATTTCTACTGCGTTGTGGCGTAGCGGGGCTTTGACAGTTGCATCTTCCACGGCTTGCTTAAGAATACTTTGCAGCTCGCCAAGCAACGGGAAGCGAGAACCGACTTTAACGAAAAACATGATTTCCCCGGTGTCCTGACAAGCAGGGCGATTGAGGTCGATCGCTTTTTGCATGTTGTCGAACATCGTGTGGTAGATAATTTTTCCCATTGCCGACGCCTCGGCATCCCGTAGCTGTTTTAATTTATCCACTACGTCGTCGGGCATACGAGTGGAAATCATTGCAGTAAAGTTAGCGACAATATCTGTCAGCTTATTTACTGCCTGTTGTTTATTACATTCGCTCATAGCAACTCCAGTTTTTGTATTTGTCTGGAAAAATTCACTACCACAAACTACCACTAAAAGTGTGGTTTTATATTTTTTGCTACCGTGAATATGTAATTAACAGTTCGTGAATCAGCGCGAAAATAAAGATGAATATTGCGCCAGAGCAGAGAATAGAAATGCCTGGCGAAATACACTTCGCTTATCAAAACTGCGGACAATGAATGATGCTGAATACATGGCCTCTGGCTAAGGATTTGCAGGTACTGGTAGAAATCGTCCATTGCGGCAGTTTTAGTGCCGCCGCCGCTGCGCTTGGGCAGACGCCTGCTTTTGTCACTAAACGGATCCAAATCCTTGAAAACACGCTGGCAACGACGCTACTTAATCGCTCTGCCCGCGGTGTGGCGCTAACCGAAAGCGGTCAACGTTGCTATGAACATGCGTTAGAAATCCTCACGCAATATCAGCGGCTGGTCGATGACGTCACACAAATCAAAACGCGTCCAGAAGGAATGATTCGTATTGGTTGCAGTTTTGGTTTTGGTCGCAGTTATATTGCACCAGCCATTACCGAATTGATGCGCAATTACCCCGAGTTGCAGGTGCATTTTGAATTGTTCGATCGGCAAATTGATTTAGTGCAGGATAATATTGATCTGGATATTCGGATTAACGATGAAATTCCTGATTATTATATAGCACATCTGTTAACGAAAAATAAAAGAATATTATGTGCAGCGCCTGAGTATCTGCAAAAATATCCCCTGCCGCAATCATTACAGGAATTAAGCCGTCATGACTGCCTGGTGACTAAAGAGCGTGATATGACTCACGGAATATGGGAGTTGGGGAACGGACAGGAGAAAAAGTCGGTGAAGGTGAGTGGGCATCTTTCCTCCAATAGCGGTGAGATTGTGTTGCAATGGGCGCTGGAGGGCAAAGGAATTATGTTGCGTTCCGAGTGGGATGTGCAGCCGTTTCTGGCAAGCGGTAAGCTGGTTCGGGTGTTACCGGAATATGCGCAAAGTGCTAATATTTGGGCGGTCTATCGGGAACCGCTTTATCGCAGTATGAAATTACGTGTCTGCGTGGAGTTTCTGGCGGCGTGGTGCCAACAGCGTCTGGGTAAACCCAATGAGGGGTATCAGGTTTTGTAGGGCCGCCAGAAATCACTCGGGATCTTTTTCACGCTTTCTTTTGAATTTCGTCCAGATTTTCGTCTCCTGACGACGCCACAAACGCTGGATGTTGTCATGATGACGTAACAGAATCAGGCAAGAGAGCATCGAGACCGGGAAAGTGAATTGGGGCTTAAACCACCACACGTAAAAAGGCGCAATTAGCGCGCTGACAATCGCCCCCAGCGACGAATATCCGCTTAATAGCACGGTAAGTAGCCAGGTTCCCGCCATTACTCCTGTTAGATCCCAGCCAATTGGGGCGATAGCGCCAAATGCGGTGGCTACGCCTTTTCCTCCTTTGAAACCGAAGAAGATCGGCCAGATGTGCCCCAGACAGGCGGCAATGGCAATCAGGCCGAGCCAGAAGGGGCTGACGCCTAATGCATATGCGCCCCAGACGGGCAACATTCCTTTCAGAACGTCGAAAACCAGTACTGCTACGGCTGCTCCCTTGCCACCGATACGTAACACATTGGTTGCGCCAGGATTACCGGAGCCGCTGGTTCGCGGATCGGGCAGCCCACACAGGCGGCAAACCAGGATGGCACTGGAAATAGAGCCGCAGAGGTACGCGATGAGGATCATTCCAGGCGCGATTGCACTCATAAGCTGTTCCGTTTTGAAAATTCGTGTTCAACGATGAATCTGTGGATAATACGCACATTTCGCCGGAAGTGGTATCCGGTTAGCCAAAAAGCAGGCAGGACGTGATGGATATTGTATTTATAGAGCAACTTTCGGTAATCACCACTATTGGTGTTTACGACTGGGAACAGACCATCGAACAGAAGCTGGTGTTCGATATCGAAATGGCGTGGGATAACCGCAAAGCGGCGAAAAGCGATGATGTGGTGGATTGCCTCAGCTATGCCGACATCGCAGAAACGGTGATCCATCACGTCGAGGGCGCACGTTTTGCACTGGTGGAACGCGTGGCGGAAGAGGTGGCTGAATTGCTGTTGACTCGCTTTAACTCGCCGTGGGTGCGTATCAAACTTAGCAAACCGGGCGCAGTGGCGCGTGCGGCGAATGTTGGCGTCATTATTGAGCGTGGCAATAATCTGAAAGAAAATAATTAATTTTACAGTTATTAAACCAAACGGTTATAACCAGGTCATACTGCTGTCGTTTGGACACGCGGTATATTTTTATAATTTAGGGGTTTATTGATGAGCGATATGCACTCGCTGCTAATAGCGGCAATATTGGGTGTGGTCGAAGGATTGACAGAATTTCTGCCGGTATCCAGCACGGGCCATATGATTATTGTCGGTCATTTGTTGGGATTTGAAGGCGATACGGCGAAAACCTTTGAAGTCGTCATCCAGTTAGGATCGATTCTGGCTGTGGTAGTGATGTTCTGGCGCCGTCTGTTTGGCCTGATTGGCATTCACTTTGGTCGTCCGCTACAGCATGAAGGAGAAAGCAAAGGCCGTCTAACGCTGATCCACATTCTGCTGGGGATGGTTCCGGCGGTAGTGCTGGGACTGTTATTCCACGACACGATTAAGTCATTGTTTAACCCGGTTAATGTCATGTATGCGCTGGTCGTTGGCGGTCTGTTGCTGATTGCCGCCGAATGCCTGAAGCCGAAAGAGCCGCGTGCGCCGGGGCTGGACGATATGACTTATCGCCAGGCGTTTATGATTGGCTGCTTCCAGTGTCTGGCGCTGTGGCCGGGCTTCTCCCGCTCCGGGGCGACCATTTCCGGCGGGATGCTGATGGGCGTGAGCCGTTATGCCGCTTCCGAGTTCTCGTTCCTGCTGGCGGTGCCGATGATGATGGGCGCAACGGCGCTCGATCTCTACAAAAGCTGGGGGTTCCTGACGACTGGCGATATCCCGATGTTTGCCGTTGGGTTTATCACTGCCTTCGTGGTGGCGCTGATTGCGATTAAAACCTTCCTGCAACTGATTAAGCGGATTTCGTTTATCCCGTTTGCCATTTATCGCTTTATTGTGGCAGCAGCGGTGTACGTCGTGTTCTTTTGATGTAAAGAACAGTGTCGGATGCCTGGAATTGTCCACGATTGCGTAGGCCGGATAAGGCGCTCACGCCGCATCCGGCAATCAATGCCTGATGCGATGCTGGCGCGTCTTATCCGACCTACAACCGTCGTTGACATGTAGCCGGATAAAGCGTTTACGTCGCATCCGGCAAAATGCCCCGCACTCACTCTGGTTTTGGGCAACGCTGTTCCTTCCAGTTGGCGACCGCTGCAATCCGGCGGCGAGTCAGCTCCTCGCGAATCTCTACACCTTTGAATCCCGCTTCAACGACGGCTTTTGTCGGCACTGACTGTGCCACTTCCCAGGCTTCGCGCAACCAGCGTCCTTGCGGGTAGTCCGCCGATTCAAAGCCGGTTCTGCCGCGTACATCGGCCTCGCTGGTCAACGCCAGTTGCTCGACACGCTGCGGTTTACGCCAGGCGTCAATAGAATCAAACAATTTAACAATAGTTTTCGGATTCAGCATTGGGAAGGTGTGGATGAGATCGTGAAACTCAGCCACCAGTTTGGCTAAATCGCGAATTTCATTTGGCACGCGTAAACGCTGGCACAGTTGTTCCACTAACTTTACGCCCGCCGGACCGTGACCATGATGGCGCGGCCAAAGTTCTGGCGGCGTCAGTCCTTTACCGAGATCGTGGCATAAGGTCGCAAACCGGACATCGACCTGCGGACTCAGCATCGCTGCCATCGACAGCGTCATTAAGGTGTGAATGCCTGTGTCGATTTCCGGGTGCCACTTGGCGGGTGCCGGAACGCCAAACAGCACGTCAATTTCCGGGAATAAAACGCGCAGTGCGCCGCAATCGCGCAGTACCTGGAAGAACACGTGTGGATTACGTGTGGTGAGGGCGCTTTCCGTTTCTTTCCACACCCGTTCTGGTGTCAGGTGTTCCAGTTCGCCAGCGTGAGTCATCTCGCGCATCAGCACCAGGGTTTCATCGGCAATACGAAAACCGAGGTGGGCATAACGTGCAGCAAAACGCGCCACGCGCAGTACGCGTAGCGGATCCTCGCCAAAGGCGGGGGAAACATGACGTAACAGACGATTTTGTAGATCGCCCAGACCGTTGTACGGATCGATAATTTCGCCGTCATCATTCTGGGCCAGTGCGTTGATGGTTAAATCACGACGCTTAAGATCATCTTCCAGCGTAACATCTGGCGCGGCATAGCAGGTAAAACCAGTATAACCGGAACCGGATTTCCGCTCGGTACGCGCCAGCGCATACTCTTCATGGGTTTGCGGATGCAGAAAAACAGGAAAATCGCGGCCTACCTGTTGGTAGCCCGCGTCGAGCATTTCCTGTGGCGTGCCGCCGACAACTACCCAATCTCGGTCTTTGACCGGTAGCCCTAACAACGCATCCCGAACCGCACCACCGACCAGATAAATCTTCACGCCATCTTCCCTTCGTCAAATACACAATCCCCAATAATAAGACAGTGCAACGAAGAAGGCGATTTAGTTCATCCAGCGATCTTTGCGTTTGCGGCTGGGGATCAGGTGCGGCAGTATCAGGCCGAGCAGCAAGCCAAGCCCCAGCACGCCGCCGCCATACATAAACCACTGCATGATGATGGTGCGCTGTTTGTCATCTAACTGTACGCTAGCGGCATCGACCTTTTTCTGGGCGACAATCAGTTCGTTTTTTAGCTTCTGATTCTCTTTTTTTAACCCGTTGATTACGCTGTCGCTCTGCGCCACTTTTTGCTGCATTTCTGCGGTGCGCTGATTCCAGGTGTTATCGATATTGGTGAGCTTATCGGTCAGCGTTTTGACCTGATTTTCCAGATCTGGCACGCGGGTGCGCAGACTTGGCTCTGTGCTCAGTTGTTTCAACGGGATCCAGACAGTACGACCGGAGCTGTCTTTCACCTGGGCATAATTGGTGTTGGCGTCAGTTTGTAATAAGGTCACTTCCTCGCCGGCATTAACCGTGCCCACGAGGCGATAATTATCCCCCGGACCGCTGCGGACCCAGGTGTTCAGTTCGTCAGAAACATAGCGCTTTTCTTCGGCGTGTGAGACGGCAGTGGCGCTAAGTGCGAGTAAAGTTAATCCGATCAGGCGTAATTTTGGCATCAGGCTGTCGTTATTGTCATGGAAAGTGGAACGATAGTAGTGGCATCAGTGTCGCTACGCAAAGCATTCGGTATCAATCGGAATCCTCTGTGTCAGGTTTTGCCACTGCTTCAAACTTTTACGCCCGTCAAATTGCCCGTTGCATGGCAATTTGGCGCAAAATACTATCTACTGACAAGAAAGATCGCATTAAGTTCGCCGTTCATCGTCACTTATGTGACACAACCAGTAAGTAAAGGCCATGGCTCAGGAAATCGAATTAAAGTTTATTGTTAATCACAGTGCCGTTGAGGCGTTACGTGACCATCTCAATACGTTGGGCGGCGAGCACCATGACCCCGTGCAGTTGCTGAATATTTACTACGAAACGCCAGATAACTGGCTGCGTGGGCACGATATGGGTCTGCGTATTCGTGGTGAAAACGGTCGCTATGAGATGACCATGAAAGTCGCAGGGAGAGTGACTGGCGGCTTACACCAGCGCCCGGAATATAATGTGGCGTTGAGCGAACCGACGCTCGACCTTGCGCAGTTACCAACGGAAGTCTGGCCGAACGGCGAGTTACCTGCCGATCTCGCTTCCCGCGTGCAGCCGCTGTTCAGTACCGATTTTTATCGCGAAAAATGGCTGGTGGAGGTTGATGGCAGCCAGATTGAAATTGCCCTCGACCAGGGCGAGGTGAAAGCAGGGGAATTTGCTGAACCTATCAGTGAGCTGGAGCTGGAATTACTCAGCGGAGAAACACGTGCAGTGCTGAAACTGGCGAATCAACTGGTATCGCAAGCCGGATTACGCCAGGGCAGCCTGAGCAAAGCGGCGCGCGGTTACCATCTGGCGCAGGGCAATCCTGTGCGTGAAATTAAACCCACTACCATTTTGCATGTTGCGGCAAAAGCTAACGTGGAACAGGGGCTGGAAGCGGCACTGGAGCTGGCGTTAGCGCAATGGCAGTATCATGAAGAACTGTGGGTACGCGGCAACGATGCGGCGAAAGAGCAGGTGCTGGCAGCCATTGACCTGGTTCGTCATACGCTGATGCTGTTCGGCGGCATTGTTCCACGCAAAGCGAGCACTCACTTACGTGACTTGCTGACCCAATGCGAGGCGACGATTGCTTCTGCGGTTTCTGCCACGACGGCGGTCTACTCCACCGAAACGGCGATGGCGAAACTGGCGTTGACCGAATGGCTGGTGAGCAAAGCCTGGCAACCGTTTTTAGATGCCAAAGCGCAGGGAAAAATCAGCGATTCTTTTAAACGCTTTGCCGATATCCATCTTTCCCGCCATGCTGCCGAACTGAAAAGCGTTTTTTGCCAGCCGCTGGGCGATCGCTATCGTGACCAGTTGCCGCGCCTGACGCGTGATATCGACTCTATACTGCTGCTGGCGGGTTACTACGATCCCCTTGTTGCGCAAGCCTGGCTGGAGAACTGGCAGGGACTGCGTCGTGCCATTGTGACCGGGCAACGTATTGAAATTGAACATTTCCGTAACGAGGCAAACAATCAGGAACCGTTCTGGTTGCACAGCGGAAAACGTTAATCTGGCAAGGATAAAATTGCTTATGAAGCCGCTCTCTTCATCGTTACAGCAGTACTGGCAGACCGTTGTTGAGCGGCTGCCAGCGCCTTTAGCCGAGGAATCACTTAGCATACAGGCGAAGTCAGTACTTACTTTCAGTGATTTTGTGCAGGACAGCGTGATTGCGCATCCAGAGTGGCTGAAGGAACTGGAAAGCGAACCACCGCAGGCCGACGAATGGCAGCATTACGCTGCATGGTTGCAGGAGGCGCTCAGTCATGTGAGTGACGAGGCTGGGTTAATGCGTGAACTGCGGCTGTTCCGGCGGCGCATTATGGTGCGCATCGCCTGGGCGCAAACGCTGACGCTGGTTGCTGAAGAGAGTATTTTGCAGCAGTTGAGTCATCTGGCGGAGACACTGATTGTCGCCGCGCGCGACTGGCTGTATGACGCCTGCTGTCGTGAGTGGGGAACGCCGTGCAATGCGCAGGGCGAAGCGCAACCGCTGCTGATTTTAGGCATGGGTAAGCTGGGCGGCGGCGAACTGAATTTCTCTTCAGATATCGATTTGATTTTTGCCTGGCCTGAGCATGGTTGCACGCAGGGCGGACGCCGCGAACTGGATAACGCTCAGTTCTTTACCCGTATGGGCCAGCGGCTGATTAAAGTGCTGGATCAGCCCACACAAGATGGTTTTGTCTATCGCGTGGATATGCGGCTGCGTCCTTTTGGCGAAAGTGGTCCGCTGGTACTGAGTTTTGCCGCGCTGGAAGATTATTACCAGGAGCAGGGGCGCGACTGGGAGCGTTACGCCATGGTCAAGGCGCGGATTATGGGCGATAGCGATGGCGTCTATGCTAACGAATTGCGTTCGATGCTACGCCCGTTTGTCTTCCGCCGTTACATTGATTTCAGCGTGATCCAGTCGCTGCGCAACATGAAAGGGATGATTGCCCGTGAAGTGCGCCGTCGTGGTTTGACCGACAACATTAAACTTGGTGCGGGCGGTATTCGCGAAATTGAATTTATCGTCCAGGTGTTCCAGCTTATTCGCGGCGGGCGTGAACCGTCGCTGCAATCGCGCTCTTTACTGCCCACGCTCAGCGCTATTGCCGCACTGAATCTGCTTTCTGAAAACGATGCCGAACAATTGCGGGCAGCGTATCTGTTCCTGCGGCGCCTGGAAAACCTGCTGCAAAGCATTAATGACGAACAAACCCAGACGCTTCCTGCTGATGAACTTAACCGTGCGCGGCTGGCGTGGGCGATGGACTTTGCTGACTGGCCGCAATTGACCGGGGCGCTGACCGGACATATGACCAATGTGCGCCGGGTGTTTAACGAACTCATTGGCGACGATGAAAGCGAAACTCAGGAAGAGTCACTGTCGGAACAGTGGCGTGAGTTGTGGCAGGATGTATTGCAGGAAGATGACACTACGCCTGTGTTGGCGCATCTCTGCGAGGATGATCGTAAACAAGTGCTGATGCTGATAGCCGATTTCCGCAAAGAGCTGGATAAGCGCACTATCGGGCCGCGTGGACGTCAGGTGCTCGACCATCTGATGCCGCATTTGCTAAGTGATGTCTGCGCGCGTGAAGACGCTGCTGTCACGCTGTCGCGCATTACCGCCTTGCTGGTGGGGATTGTTACCCGCACCACCTATTTAGAATTACTCAGTGAATTCCCGGCGGCACTTAAGCATTTGATTTCTCTGTGTGCTGCATCGCCAATGATCGCCAGCCAACTGGCTCGTTATCCATTATTGCTGGACGAACTGCTCGATCCCAACACGCTCTACCAGCCGACCGCAACGGACGCCTACCGTGACGAACTGCGTCAGTATTTGCTGCGTGTGCCGGAAGATGACGAAGAACAACAGCTTGAGGCGTTGCGTCAGTTCAAACAGGCGCAACTGTTACGCATCGCGGCGGCGGATATTGCCGGTACGCTGCCGGTAATGAAAGTGAGCGATCACTTAACCTGGCTGGCGGAAGCGATGATAGATGCCGTCGTTCAGCAGGCGTGGGTTCAAATGGTTGCCCGCTACGGTAAGCCAAATCACCTGAACGAACGCGAAGGCCGTGGTTTTGCGGTGGTCGGCTACGGCAAGCTGGGCGGCTGGGAGTTAGGCTACAGCTCTGATCTTGATCTTATCTTCCTCCATGATTGCCCAATGGATGCGATAACTGATGGTGAACGGGAAATCGACGGGCGACAGTTTTATCTGCGTCTGGCGCAACGCATTATGCACCTGTTCAGCACGCGCACCTCTTCCGGCATTTTGTACGAAGTGGATGCACGACTGCGCCCATCCGGGGCGGCAGGAATGTTGGTGACTTCTGCAGAAGCGTTTGCCGATTATCAGAAAAACGAGGCCTGGACGTGGGAACATCAGGCACTGGTACGTGCGCGTGTGGTATATGGCGATCCACAGCTCACTGCGCACTTTGACGCGGTGCGTAGGGAGATTATGACGCTGCCGCGCGAAGGTAAAACCTTGCAAACAGAAGTGCGGGAGATGCGCGAGAAAATGCGCGCTCACCTTGGTAATAAACATCGCGATCGCTTTGATATCAAAGCTGATGAAGGCGGAATTACCGATATCGAATTTATTACTCAATATCTGGTGTTGCGCTACGCTCATGAAAAACCGAAGTTAACGCGCTGGTCAGACAATGTGCGCATTCTGGAACTGCTGGCACAAAACGACATTATGGAAGAGCAGGAAGCGGTGGCGCTGACTCGTGCTTACACGACGCTTCGCGATGAACTTCATCATCTGGCATTGCAAGAGTTGCCGGGCCATGTGCCGGAGGATTGCTTTACCGCAGAGCGTGAACTGGTGCGGGCAAGCTGGCAGAAGTGGCTGGTGGAAGAATGAAATATGGTATTATCGCGCGCAAATTTTGAATCTCTCAGGAGACAGGAATGAAAGTAACGCTGCCAGAGTTTGAACGTGCAGGAGTGATGGTGGTTGGTGATGTGATGCTGGATCGTTACTGGTACGGTCCCACCAGCCGTATCTCGCCGGAAGCGCCGGTGCCCGTGGTTAAAGTGAACACCATCGAAGAACGTCCGGGCGGCGCGGCAAACGTGGCGATGAACATCGCTTCTCTCGGCGCAAACGCACGCCTGGTTGGGCTGACAGGGATTGACGATGCGGCGCGCACGCTGAGTAAATCTCTGGCCGACGTAAACGTAAAATGCGACTTCGTTTCTGTGCCGACGCATCCGACCATCACCAAACTGCGGGTACTTTCCCGCAATCAGCAGCTGATTCGTCTGGATTTCGAAGAAGGTTTCGAAGGTGTTGATCCGCAGCCGTTGCATGAGCGGATTAATCAGGCTCTGGGTTCGATTGGCGCGCTGGTTCTGTCTGACTACGCCAAAGGCGCGCTGGCAAGCGTGCAGCAGATGATTCAACTGGCGCGTAAAGCGGGTGTTCCGGTACTGATTGATCCAAAAGGTACCGATTTTGAGCGCTACCGCGGCGCTACGCTGTTAACGCCGAATCTTTCGGAATTTGAAGCTGTTGTCGGTAAGTGTAAGAGCGAAGAAGAGATCGTTGAACGCGGCATGAAATTGATTGCCGACTACGAACTCTCTGCGCTGTTGGTAACGCGTTCTGAACAGGGAATGACGTTGCTGCAACCGGGTAAAGCTCCGCTGCATATGCCAACCCAAGCGCAGGAAGTGTATGACGTTACCGGTGCGGGCGATACGGTAATTGGCGTACTGGCGGCAACGCTGGCGGCGGGCAATTCACTGGAAAAAGCCTGCTTCTTTGCTAATGCGGCGGCTGGTGTTGTTGTCGGTAAACTGGGAACGTCTACGGTTTCACCTGTTGAACTGGAAAATGCAGTGCGCGGACGTGCGGACACCGGCTTTGGCGTGATGACTGAAGAGGAACTGAAACTGGCTGTAGCGGCGGCACGTAAACGCGGTGAAAAAGTGGTGATGACCAACGGCGTCTTCGATATTCTCCACGCCGGGCACGTCTCCTATCTGGCAAACGCCCGTAAACTGGGGGACCGCTTAATTGTTGCAGTGAACAGCGATGCTTCAACGAAACGGCTGAAAGGGGATTCCCGCCCGGTTAACCCGCTCGAACAGCGTATGATTGTATTGGGGGCGCTGGAATCGGTCGACTGGGTGGTGTCGTTTGAAGAGGACACGCCGCAGCGCCTGATTGCCGGGATCTTGCCCGATCTGCTGGTGAAAGGCGGCGACTATAAACCGGAAGAGATTGCCGGGAGTAAAGAAGTCTGGGCCAATGGCGGTGAAGTGCTGGTGCTCAACTTCGAAGACGGTTGCTCGACCACTAACATTATTAAGAAGATCCAACAGGATAAAAAAGGCTAACCGGAAAGCGGTTCTCAGTTCTCACGTTGTGCCGGATAGACCTATTGACGCTGTTGTTTTTTCAACCTAAAGTAAAGGAACAAGGGTAAGGGAGGATTTCTCCCCCCTCTGAATTGGTTGTTAGTAAGTCGGGAAACTTAACAGTAACAGCACAATCAGTATGATGACGAACTTCATCATAACCCTTTCCTTATACAAGGCCCCTTCCTCGGGAGGGGCTTTCCCGTTTCAGCCCCTTGCTGACTCCCCGATTGTTGATGAGCGCCAGACCCTGCGCAACGCTTTCTCTGATGCCGTTTTCTCTTCCCCGAGTCGACTCGCAAAACGCTGTAATAGCCTGATCATTTGTACTTTTTAGCGGAACGCAGATATAAAAAATCCCCGGCTTTTTGGGCCAGGGATATGTGTTAGCGAAACCTTCTTGACGCTGTTGTTTTTTCAACCTAGAGTAAAGGAACAAGGGTGAGGGAGGATTTCTCCCCCCTCTGATTGGCTGTTAATAAGCTGCGAAACTTACGAGTAACAACACAATCAGTATGATGACGAGCTTCATCATAACCCTTTCCTTCTGTAAGGCCCCTTCCTCGGGAGGGGCGTTCCCGTTTCAGCCCCTTGCTGCCTCCCGATTGTTGATGAGTGCCAGACCCTGCGCAACGTTTTCTCGGATGCCGTTTTCTCTTCCCCGAGTCGGCTCGAAAAACGCTGCAACAACCTGATCATTTGCTCTTTTTAGCGGAACGCAGATATAAAAAATCCCCGGCTTTTTGAGGCAGAGGATTTTTATAGCTGAAGATTTATTCTGCGATTTCTGCGATGTGAGTTGTTGTGGTTAAGGGGGAAGTTAATGCCGCCAGCGAGCCGCCAGAAACACCGATTTCATTGAGCAAGGAGTCAATCAGCGGTGCTTGTGTGCGGTAAGAAAGGGCGGCAGATAATGCCTGTTCTGCAAGGTTTCCTCCATTAACGCTACCTGTGCCTGCATCACCCGCAGCGCCACCACGATTCAGACCATCGACCTGAATAATCTTGATGCCGTCAATAGACTTCATCGGTTCTACGGATTTCTCAATTACCGCAGGCAGCGCCTGCAACAATGCCAGTTTGAATTTTAGGCTGGTTTGTTCGTCAGAAAGCACGTTAATAGCGTCGTTCAACGCACGCTGTGCTTCCGCTTCTGCCAGACCTTTTTTACGCGTTGCTTCGGCTAGCTCAACAATAGCCGCCGCCTGCATCTCTGCGGCTTCTTTTTCTGCTTTCGCCCGTACTGTCAGTTCAACGGCTTTGGTTTCGGCATCTTGCGCCGCAGCAATCAGCGCAACCTGCTTGGCACGATCGGCTTCGGCTGTCTGACGAGTGGTTTCCACGTTTTGTTGTGCGCTTACGGCTTCCGCAAGAGCAAGGTTAGCACGCGCTTCCGCCTGCGACTGTTGTTCTGATTTTGCGGCAATGGCGATCGATTTCGTCTGGTTAGCGATTTCGGTAGCCTGCTGCTGTTCAATTTCTTTAATGCGAACCTCGCGTTCTGCCTCAACTTTTCTGGAGCGGACGGCCTGTTCACGGTCGATTTCGGTTTCCTGAATTTGACGTTCAGCCAGAATTCGTGTTTGCTCCGCTTCACGACGACGTTCAGCTTCAAAAGCGGCAATTTTCGCATTCTGCTCGGCGGTGCGGGTTTTAACTTGTTGTTCCTGCTCAAGCGTCATAAACGCTTCTTGTTGCTCAATTTCTAGCTTCCGCGACAGCGCATCACGGTTTTTCTCACGCACTGCAACTTCTACATCCTGTTCAACTTCGTTACGTTCGCGACGACGACGTTCCGTTTCCTGGGTTAATTTTGTCAGACCTTCGGCATCGAAAGCGTTATTCGGATTGAAATGTTCTTTCGAGGTTTGGTTGAAGTTGGTGAGTGACACGCTCTCGAGCTCAAGACCGTTTTTCGACAGGTCTTCTGCAACCGTATTTTGCACGCCCTGAACAAAGTTTTCGCGGGTATCCTGTAACTCATGCATAGTCATTTGCGCCGCGGTGGCGCGCAGGGCATCAACGAATTTATCTTCGACCAGCATACGTAAATCTTCCGGTGATAGCGTTCGTTGCCCCAGTGTCTGGGCGGCTGTGGCTATACCTTCTACCGACGGTTTAACTCGCACAAAGAAAGCGACTACCACATCGACACGCATACGATCTTTGGTAATCAGACTATCGATTGTCGAGCGACTGACTTCCAGTTTCAGGGTGTTCATATTGATAGGAATGATTTCATGGAAAATCGGCATAACAATTGCGCCGCCGCTCATAACCACTTTTTGTCCACCTAACCCGGTACGCACAAATGCCTGTACGGCGGATGCCCGACGATAAAGCCGCGCGAAAATAATACCGATAATAAACAGAACGCATACGGTAACAATCGCCATAAACATCCATGACGGCACTAAATTAACAATATCATCCATTATTAAATTTCCTTTTGATTAAATATTTACAATATATTTGGCCAGGGATTGTTTTCAGCCAAATACCGTGTTGCAGAAAGTCGGCAAATAATTAAAACCCTGTCACCTTTATTAAAAGTTTTCCCTTCTTCGGGCTCCAGCAATAAATAGTGAATTTGACCGAATTGATCGGTGAGTTTTCCTTCACAGGGCGTTCCAGATGTTGCCTGATGACCGGTAATTAACGCCATGCTGCCAATATATTCTTCTTCTGTGATGGCAGAGCTATGATCGCGAGGAAGCCATGGCGCGATCACCTTACCAATATAATGAACGGCAATAGTGGCAAGCAGCAAGCTCACAGGAACAACGAACAGGTTCGTGAGCGGAGTTTGACAAACCATGATGCAGACATGTTGCAGGAGAATGCCAATGAGACCGAAAAAACTGGCCAACAGACAGAGGACGACGAGAGCTGGCAATCTTCCAATATGGAGATAATGAAGCGCCTGGCTAATATTACCTGTGGTGATGGAATCATAATGATCAAGATGTGCATCAATAGCGCCGGAGAGCATATGACCACAGATGATGGCAATAATTTCCAGCAGACCAATTAACAGTACAAAGGAAATAGCAAAGAGGTACGGGGTGTTGTAATCGGAAAATAAAATCATATGTCACTCCGTTGTCCATTTAGTGACGCATCGTTCGTTATATTATAATTTCTTTGCTTGTATTTTGCTTTTTAATAATAACATAACTTGACTAAGTTTTAAAAGGAAAAGAGTTCTAATGTTCTTTTTATTTTTCGATAAAAAATGTGATCCGAGACAATATATTTACGCAAGTTATGTTTAAAGCCGCTACACTGAATGGGGAATACTGAAATCAGAAAAAGCATATGACCTTACAAGGTATGTGATAACCGGAGGATGTGCTTATGGACCATAGTCTTAATTCATTAAATAATTTTGATTTTTTGGCACGTAGTTTTGCCAGAATGCATGCAGAAGGCCGTCCGGTCGATATTCTGGCCATCACCGGTAACATGGATGAAGAACATCGAACCTGGTTTTGCGCCCGCTATACCTGGTATTGCCAACAGATGATGCAGACCAGAGAACTGGAATTAGAACATTGATATTACGGGCCATTTGGCCCGTTTTTGTTTATTCAGACTTATCAACCGGTGGAGTCTGTTCTTCTGCTACCGGGATGCTGCGTGCTTCCAGTTCACTGAGGCGTTGTTCCAGTAACGCCAGTTTCTCACGAGTCCGCAACAGGACTTGTGTCTGCACATCGAACTCTTCGCGGCTTACCAAATCGAGGCGTGTCAGTTGTGCTTGTAGGGTCTGGCGGATTTTTTTCTCCACATCTTCCCCGAACTCCCTGATTCCTTTTGGCATTGATTCGTGAATCTGGCGAGCAATTTGTTCAATCTTTTTCGGGTCAATCATTGTTGTTTCCCTGTACTGATAGGTGTTGGATGCCATTGTAGTGCGATAAGGCTAAGGCATAAACCAGAATTATGTGAACCTATGCGTTGCCGCCGCTAATCATTAGCGTTATAGTGAATCCGCTTATTCTCAGGGCGGGGCGAAATTCCCCACCGGCGGTAAATCAACACAGTTGAAAGCCCGCGAGCGCTTTGAGTGTGAACTCAGAGGACAGCAGATCCGGTGTAATTCCGGGGCCGACGGTTAAAGTCCGGATGGGAGAGAGTAACGATTCTGCCGGGCATGGACCCGCTCACGTTATTTTGGCTGCATGCCGCCACTCCTAAGACTGCCCTGATTCTGGTAACCATAATTTTAGTGAGGTTTTTTTACCATGAATCAGACGCTACTTTCCTCTTTTGGTACGCCTTTCGAACGCGTTGAAAACGCGCTGGTTGCACTGCGTGAAGGACGCGGTGTAATGGTGCTTGATGATGAAGACCGTGAAAATGAAGGCGATATGATCTTCCCGGCAGAAACGATGACTGTAGAGCAGATGGCGCTGACCATCCGCCACGGCAGCGGTATTGTTTGCCTGTGTATCACCGAAGATCGTCGTAAACAACTTGATCTGCCGATGATGGTGGAAAATAACACCAGCGCCTACGGCACTGGTTTCACCGTGACCATTGAAGCGGCAGAAGGTGTGACGACCGGTGTTTCTGCTGCTGACCGTATTACGACCGTTCGCGCGGCGATTGCCGATGGTGCAAAACCATCAGATTTGAATCGTCCGGGTCACGTTTTCCCACTGCGTGCGCAGGCGGGCGGCGTACTGACACGTGGCGGTCATACGGAAGCCACCATTGATCTGATGACGCTGGCTGGGTTTAAACCTGCAGGTGTGCTGTGTGAACTGACTAATGATGATGGCACTATGGCTCGCGCGCCAGAGTGCATCAAGTTCGCCAATAAACACAATATGGCGCTAGTCACCATCGAAGATTTGGTGGCGTATCGTCAGGCGCATGAGCGTAAAGCTAGCTGATAGCGTAAAATCAAAAATGCCGGAGTTTATCCGGCATTTTGCTGTTTAGTTATAGTTAACT
>NZ_BBMY01000025.1 GCF_000759775.1 Escherichia albertii NBRC 107761 = DSM 17582 | reverse complement strand
ATTATGTAAGCACATCTTATTTTATCTGCGTGTTCAGGGAATGTTTTGGCGTCACGCCTCACCGGATGCTGGCGCTTCAGGAGCACGGGCAGCATAAAAGTGAATGCTGAGTTTGAATTATTCTGAAGAACGGCGGGCATTTTATGGAAACGGCACATTTCCGTGTCTCTGTGGTCATTCCCGATTGCTGTTGACGCATCGCCACTCACCGGAAATGTGCCGGAATATTTTAATCGTTCTTCACCGTCTGTGAAGGTCCCGTGCTTACATTGCTGAGCGGAAAATGGCCTCAATTTCCTCCTGTGTAGCCTGAATCGGGTTTGTCAGACCACATGCATCCTTCAGGGCATTAGCGGCCAGAACAGGGATATCCTCTTCTCTGACGTTCAGGGCTTTCAGACCTGTCGGGATATTCACTTTTCCGGCCAGTTCCCTGATTGCAGATATACTGCCAGCGCCAGTGATTGTAGTGGCACAGTAAATTTGGCCACCTGATTAAAGGTGATATTCTCACCTCAACACAAAAGTAAGCGTGCAGCAAGAACCGTATTGACGGGGATGTGTTATTCAGTCGGCAGTGCTACGCGCCAGGGGAGCAGTTCGCCGACCCGGTTTATCGGCCAGTCGGCTATGACGTCAAGGACATAGCGGAGGTAGCTTTCTGGCTCCACTCCGTTCAGTTTGCACGTCCCGATCAGGCTGTACAGCAGCGCTCCCCGCTCTCCTCCATGATCCGAACCGAAGAACAGGTAGTTTTTGCGGCCCAGACTGACCATCCGCAACGCATTTTCAGCGATGTTATTGTCCGCCTCAGCCCAGCCATCATCTGCATAGTACGTCAGCGCCGGCCACTGGTTCAGGGCGTATGCGAACGCTTTCGCCAGTTCTGAGTGTCGCGACAGGGTTTCCATCTTTTCACGCAGCCAGCTTTCCAGGGATTTCAGCAGCGGTTTCGTTTTCAACTGACGTTCGGCAAGGCGCTGCTCCGCCGTCATTCCCCTTATCTCTGCCTCGATGGCGTACAGTTCGCCGATCCGTTTCAGCGCTTCCTCCGTCAGGGCTGACGGGGTGCGAACGTGCACATCGTGGATTTTACGGCGGGCGTGAGCCCAACAGGCGGCTTCCGTTATCCGGCCATCCCGGTACAGCTCGTTGAACCCGGCGTATGCATCCGCCTGCAGTACACCACTGAACCCCGCAAGATGGGTCTGCGGATGGATGCCTTTTCTGTCCGGGCTGTAACGGGATCATCGCTTCAGTTCCTGTATCAGCAGAGTCAGG
This sequence comes from Escherichia albertii NBRC 107761 = DSM 17582, assembly GCF_000759775.1. GTDB lineage: Bacteria > Pseudomonadota > Gammaproteobacteria > Enterobacterales > Enterobacteriaceae > Escherichia > Escherichia albertii. The sequence goes on along the minus strand of NZ_BBMY01000025.1, from coordinate 2,482 downwards.
AGCTTTTCGCTGACATTGCCATTGAAGCGGAGCGTCCCGTGCCGGAACGTTACCTCACAGCTGATACTGAGGGTTTTCGGGTCCTCTGCGAGCGATTCTGGCTGTTCGGCAGCTGCATCGAGAGTCACAGGAAGTAGCTGGGGGCTCTCTGAAGAAGGTAATGGCAGCTTTCCCTCGCGCCATTGTTGTCGCCATTTGAACAACAGATTGGCGTTAATGCCATTTTCAAGAGCAAGTTTTGAGATGGATATCCCGGGTTCACAGGAGGCAGCAACGAGCTGCTGTTTAAATTCGGGAGGATAATTAGGGCAGCCTTTTCGCCTGCCGGGAGTCACATTTTTCTGCATATCTGACACTTTGGTTCCCACTACTTATTTGGTGGACACCACTTTGTCTAATTCGTCAGATTCTGACCAGACGGTTCAGGCTGTACGCTTACATCTTATTATCATGTCTGATTTTTTATCCGGGCTGCCCCTGTGTGGGTGTCCGGATGAAAAATATATTTTTTTGTGATTTTGATTATGAACCCGTTATTTAACGATATTCAGATGCGTCTTTTTCATCCGTCGTTGACACCCGTATTCCTGGCACTGGAATGTCAGATTCAGACCCAAGGAAGCCGTATATATTGGCAACGATACCTGCCATATCACCATTACCTGTAATCAGTCCGGTTTTCATTTAACCAGGGACGGACAACGGCTGTTCACTGAGCGTTATATCAGAAACCTTAATGAGCTGTTGCCGGTTCTGAAACGGCGGTGGGATGTGACACCGGCAATTATCCGCGCAGTGGAATACCTTTCCCGGGTACAGGTATCACACTGATGTTCTTTCCGTAACTGTTAATCATGATTTAATACAGCAACACTGAATCTGCCGATGACTTCTGAAGTGAAACTGAAAACAGGTGGTGACCCCCGGTCATTACCGGATTATGCTGCCCTGCGCGATGAAATCAGCAAACTGACCCACCCGGCACGCCCGGATGTGGACTGGCGTTATGTGGAGACACTCTGCCTGCGTCTGTATGAACACAATGGCGTGGAATTACAGACAGCATCGGCACTGATGAAGTTACTGCCGGGGCGTTCCCGTCGTTCAGTTCAGGGGGCTATGAGGCGTTTACAGAAAATGAACGCGCAGAAATCTGTCAGGCAGTAGCCAAAATATTCCCGCGTCAGGAAAATGGCAGTGGCAATAATAAGCAGCAAACTGATACATAATGCAGCTTCAGTAAACGACAATTATCAAGTAGGGATATTCTTATGTTGACTGATTGTGAAAAAAGTGATCAAAATTTAAATTAGCCTTGGCATGAAATTAGAATCTATTAATTTAATCAAAGGAGATTGTGTGACAATAGCAAGAGATTCTGTTAGTGGTGAGATTGTTCATGGTCATGATCTTCGGGAAATGGATGATCTTTATATACGAACAACCATTTTTGAATGTCCGTATGACAAATGTAGGATACCCGCTACTCCATGTAGCTTCAAAGAAATAAATTTAAATCAATCATACTTTCGATATAAAGAGACCCATAGGCCGGGATGTAAGATTCATGATCCTAAGAGTAAAAATAAGTGTAACTCAAAGAATAATAAAAAGCATAATTCACCACCGGCACTGGCTATATCCCTTCTGAAACTTGATGTGCCTGAAAGAAATTGCGACTCTTCTGGCAGAAGAATTATTAAACAGGCGCTAGATGATGAAAAAGATTTGTGGGGGAAAGTACACCCTGTGTCATCTTCAAGCATCAAACCGGTAGTAGACTACTACATTAATGGAGATAATCTCTATGAACCATTATCAATTCCCCCTTATGGAGTTAGAACTTATAAAGATACTTTTCAACTAATCATCTATAAAGAAGGAATTAAATATAATAAACCAGCCATCTATTTTGGTAAAATTCAATCTAATATACGACTGGAGATAAAGTCGAATAGATATTACCTTACTTTTTTAGCCAGAAAGAAAGGTACTAAGCAAGCATATAAACTTGAAATTGATGCTTCAGAATGGGATGAAAGTAAAAAGAGTTTTTTCTGCAGTGAGTATGAAAAGCAAAGGGTAGAAGCAAATAAATATTACAATGGACTAAAAGACAAGCGCAAAGCAACCAAATATCTTAATGTTTTCTTTTTTGGTTTTCCTGATGAGTACGATAGTTTTTTATTTAAGACTAGTTATTTTAAATTGATTTATATCGTTTTCTTGGATGATTTTGATGTGACTTATAATGACAAAAACTACAGCATAGAAAAAGAACAGCTAATTAGAGATGAAATTAACAAAGAACATTTGACAGCTCATCAAAATAGAATAAACCTTGCTGAGGTTGCTGAGGTTGCTGAGGTTGCTGAGGTTGCTGAGGTTGCTGAGGTTGCTGAGGTTGCTGAGGTTGCTGAGGTTGCTGAGGTTGCTGAGGTTGCTGAGGTTGCTGAGGTTGCTGAGGTTGCTGAGGTTGCTG
>NZ_BBMY01000026.1 GCF_000759775.1 Escherichia albertii NBRC 107761 = DSM 17582 | reverse complement strand
CATTTCAGGTAAACGAGTCAAATATTTGAGAGTTGAATGGAAATCAACTTGCGCCGGGGGAGTAGGAGTGAGAAGTAAATCACTCGCAGCCAGGCCATTGAGAAGAAATGGATCAAGATGAGGGCCAGTATCAATAAAGACAAAATCATAATCATCAGCGATACGGTCAATGATGGTTTTCCTGAGTACTTCAGAAGGCTTAAAACCAGGAAGGTGTTCAGCAACCAAAGACTCCCATTGGCTTGCTACGAAGCCGTCATCAATAGAAGCAGGGATGACATCAACGCCAGGAATCATAGTGGGTCGGATAACCGCTTCTTGCAGTGTTTCAGCATCGAGATTATTTAGCATTGCCTGGGCGGCAGTTTCAAGGACAGTACCAATACTATGGGTATGGTCCAAAAACATAGTGCTGGACGCCTGCGGGTCAAGGTCGATCACAAGGATACGAAGGTCATGACGCAGCAAATCCGGATGTACTCGTAGTGCATGCGCCAGCGTTACTGTGCTGACGGTTTTTGAAACCCCACCTTTCAAGTTGACGACAAAAATTACGTAAGGTTCTTTATGAACATCGCGATATTTTGGTATCTGTCGGTGAGCGTAAATATCAATAACGTTCTGAATTGTTAATGCATATTGCTCGACGTTGCCTACCCGCTTTTTATTAAATTCATAGCCACTTTCTTCCATTTCTTTAACGGCCAGTTCTACGATGCGTCGGCTCAGCTTCGGCAATTTTGCGACCGCATTACGAGTATATGTTTGATGATACTCTGTCAGATTGAATTCTTTTCTTTGCTCCTCAATATCCCGACTCATGGCCTGAAGTAGAGCACTTGCTCTGAGCGCTATGGTACCGACACTACCGTAATCTCGTTTCATAGTTTTCCTCTGAGATAGATTCCCTGCCCATATATTGCGTACAAAGTTCAATCACATTGTACACAAACATGAAAGACGTACAATATATTTTGCATCGCCATTAAATTATCGCACGTTGCAAGTCACCATTCACATCAAACCGCATAGTTAGACATTGTCTCTGAGCAGGCGAAGGGTTAGACAAGACCGTTGGGCGCGTCAGAGTGTCATATTAGGATACGGGTGGGTGACGCCCACCTCTGGCACAGAACGGACATCCATTGATGCCATGCCAGAATGGACGTTCAGGTTATTCCGTCCAGTTCTGCTGGCAACGCGAGATCTCCCCTAGTATAGTGATGCCACGGCAAAGCGCTCAAACAGGGATAATATGATGGAAATCAAGGCTCAACAGTTTGTCACATCAACGGGGCGGCAAGTCCTTACTGACAACGGACAACAAGGTATGGGCGGCGTGGCGGAAGCGATTTTTGCGAACTGCGCGGAACTGGATAACGACCAGCTTAACGAGATCATCGAGTGGGTTCGGCTCTATCAGCGCTGAATGCCACTATCAGGCTGCGCAAGCGGCCTTTTTTACGCCCCTTGTTTAATTCCCGCACTACCTGGACGTTCAGGTGATTCTGTCCATCTGTACAAAAAACAACAAAAGACTTGTTAACAGGTCATGTAAGGAGTATCTTTGAGACTGGTTAAATAGTCTTGAAAGGTGGCCTATGCCTAACATTATTCTCAGTGATACAAGCGCCAGTGTCAGCGAGCTGAAGAAAAACCCGATGGCGACAGTCAGCGCCGGTGATGGTTTCCCGGTCGCTATCCTGAACCGTAATCAGCCTGCTTTCTACTGTGTACCCGCAGAGCTGTACGAAAAGATGCTCGATGCCCTGGACGATCAGGAGCTGGTTAAACTGGTAGCCGAACGCAGCAACCAACCGCTGCATGATGTAGACCTGGATAAATACCTATGAGGTATCAGGTAAAATTCAGGGAAGATGCGCTGAAAGAGTGGCAAAAACTGGACAAGGCTATTCAGCAACAGTTTGCGAAAAAGCTAAAAAAGTGTTGTGACAATCCGCATATTCCTTCCGCAAAACTGCGCGGGATAAAGAACTGCTACAAAATAAAATTACGTGCGTCAGGTTTTCGCCTGGTCTATCAGGTGATTGACGAACAATTAATTATCGCTGTTGTAGCAGTGGGTAAACGTGAGCGCAGTGACGTTTATAATCTTGCCAGTGAAAGAATGAGATAATGCTGGTGATAAAATGAATATAAAGCAAAAAAATCAATTACAGAAGATATGCAGAAAGCAATAGATGCCAAAGATCAATGGCAGGCAGAAATGTTTTTCAACTGGGCAGTAGGCCCCCTGAATTTTTGGCGAAGACTGACAAGTTTCATTGTGCGTCAGGAATCAGATTTATCTAAGTGGAACGAGGTAAATAAATTCCGGAATGATGCCTTAGAGAAATTCGAAGAGCTTGTTTCAATGGATCAAGTTCCTTTTTAAAGTGAAGTATTGATGATTACAGTTACGATTAGTGAGACGAACGAGACCGCACGAATATAACGGTGGGTTACCCCCAAACGAATCGGAAAATCGATACTGGAAAAACTCTAACTCGGTGGCCAGTTTTTGTTGACCACTTCAGTTGTGATGAGTTCATGGAAAGGTTCTCGTGGCATGTAGCGGATAAGAGGTTCCAGATGGTGAGGTATTAAGGTTTCCTGAGTCCGGCGAAACAGCGCTTACTGAAAGAGGTGGTGTATGCCATAACGGAGACAGTGGGAAAAACAACAGCGAGGCAAATCACATGGAGAGGGATGTATCAGCAGTTACTGAAGGTTAACCCGCTGAAGTGCATACTGTGCGGAAGTCAGGTGCACTTTACGGGGCTGAAGCGGGGCTACCACAGATACTGATGCATGAACCACTGGCTCGAATGCGGTGGTGCGGCTGAGAGCCGCATCATCGTCCATTTCTGGGACGCAGACTGGATTGTCAGCCACACCACTTTTTTCACCGAGTCATCTGCCGGGAACACTTTATGCCCTGACAAAGGGGGCTAAATCATGAGCGATTCAGATGCCATTTTTGCATATAGAGAATTGACAGCATTCCCATGCTAATTGTTAAGGTTCAAATTGAAGTATATCTATCTGTCATTTTTGCTAATGACATGCGGTAGCATTCGTTCCGGGGTCTCTTATACCGACATATGTGGCGACATTGACCACTCCCAGATACAGCCAGCCTTCATCACGTACGTAAGTACGTGATGTCTCGCGCCCACTTCTGGTTCTGGTCACTGGCGTAAACATCCTGCTCCTGTCACGAACGGTGCAAAAGTGGTTCTTCTGCAACCTGGGAGGAAGAAAATGGATGAAACTTTCTGGTAAATAAGGATCTAAGCTGTTTTAAGTTATGGGCAACGCAATGCAGTCTCTTAAGACACTTCTACAGTTACCTTGCAGATGGCGATGCAGTCGACAAATTATTAGCTCTGACGGTATAACCCTCCATCTCCGCGGAAAACGCAAAACAGCACAATGTCCTGAATGCTTTAAGAGTAGCGACTCTGTTCATAGTTGTCGTCGGCACCGGATACAGCATCTACCCTGCTCAGGGCAGACGCTATGGCTTGTATTTTCCGTCCGCCACTGGTACTGCAGTAACCCGGCTTGTTCACGAAAAATTTTTGCCGAGTCGTGTGTTCCCTTCGGTGGTTCATATCTGCAGTCTTCACAGGCGTTACAAAATTTACAGCGTCAACTGGGATTAATAGCCGGAGGTGAGGCCGGGAAACGGGCAGCAACGGCACTGGGTCTCCGTTGCAGTGCAGATACTCTTCATCGCAGGGTTATCAATACTCCGGAGACGAAACTGTCAGGCCCGCCCCATGTCGGTATTGATGAGTGGGCGTGGCATCGGGGCCACTGTTACGGTACGTTAATCGTCAATCTTGATGCTCACCGTCCCCTCGTCCTGCTTCCCGGCTGCGATCAGCGTACGCTGGAGACCTGGTTCAGAAAATATTCGGAAATACAGGTTGTCTCGCGTGATCGCAGTGGAGTCTGTGCGACAGCAGCACGTGAAGGTGCTCCTCAGGCCTGACAGGTGGCCAATCGATGGCATCTGCTAAAAAATATTGGCGATGCGCCTGAACGAATGATGTACAGACATATGCCTCTGATACGTCTTGTTGCCAGTGAGTTGTCACCAAAGAAATCACCTGAGCCTGAACTGTCTGTACCTGCCACATCGCTCCGTTGTCCGGAACGTCTTAAACAGCAAACCCGCAAAAAACGGCATCAGCGTTGGACAGAGGTTATGACCCTGCATAACAAGGGATGTAGTTTCAGGGAAACATCCCGTATTACAGGCCTGTCGCGTGTGACAGTCAGTCGCTGGGTGCGTTCAGGAACATTCCCTGAAATGTCAACCCGGCCTCCAAAGCGAGGACTTCTGGACCCATGGAGGGAGTGGTTAACAGAGCAACGAGAAAGTGGTAATTATAACGCCAGCCGGATATGGCGGGAAATGGTGGCCCGGGGGGTTACAGGCAGTGAAAACATCGTCAGGGATGCTGTTGCCAAATGGCGTAAAGGTTGGATCCCACCGGTTACTACTGCCGCCAGACTCCCTTCAGTGTCCCGGGTAAGCCGCTGGTTGATGCCCTGAAGAATAATCAGGGGTGAAGAAAATTATGCTTCCCGATTTATTAGTCTGATGTGTGAAAAAGAACCGGAGCTGAAAATAGCACAGCAACTGGTACTCGAGTTCTACCGTATTCTGAAAACCCAAAATAAATCACTGCTAAGCAGTTGGTTCACTCGAGTCCACGAAAGCGGTTCAGCAGAACTTCGGCGCGTGGCGGCGGGGATGGAAGCCGATACTGCGGCTATATGTGAGGCAATCAGCAGTCGCTGGAGTAATGGTGTTGTCGAAGGTCATGTAAATCGCCTGAAGATGCTGAAACGCCAGATGTATGGTCGAGCCGGATTTGAACTACTCAGGCAGAGGGTCATGAGTCCGCTGGCATGAAAATCTCCACTCAGGTTGCGGAAGAACCACTTTTCATCCATCGTTGACAGCTCCAGCAGATTTTCTGACACAGGCAGGCTGTGTGCGGTAACTGACGGGGCTGAACTTCCGGGAAGCTTTTGCCCTCAGTCCGTGACGGCACAGGCTTGCCGTCACGTTTTTTACGTTAAAATGGTAACCCTGAGCACACAGTTCATCCGTCAGGCGTGGTGCAGCGTAGCGCTGTTTTGACCGGATAAAAGCCGCGAGGATAACGCTGTCGCAGTGCTGATGGAACTGCTGACATGTACTTATCCTTGTCCGCCGCTGATACCTCATATACCAGTCGCTGCGGCCCTCCTGGAGCACGTGGCACATTGCCTTGATGTTGAACTCAGCCTGATGTTTTTCAATAAAGACATACTTCATTTCAGGCGCTTCGCGAAGTATATCGCGGCCTTTTGGAGGATGGTCAGCTCTTCATCCCGTTCCGCCAGCTGGCGTTTGAGACATGCAATCTCGGTAGACATCTCCAGCTTACGTTCAGAGGAAGTCTACTAATTTTGTTGTTGACTGTGATTCATACAGGCTGAGTTCACGGGCTGCAGCAGCAACACCTATACGTTCCGCAAACTTCAGGCGAATACTGTTTACGGGGTTTTTTATTGGTTGATACTGTTTTTGCCATGTAAATCACCTCTAACTGAACGTTTACTCATTTATCCGTGTGTCCACTAGTGCTGAGTAAGATTAGTGTTCTGCCATGCATTGGACACCGGACAGATGAAACCTGTTGTGAATTGCTGGCGCTGCTTACCTCTTTTTTCCATTGGTATATGGACCACTGACGAATGGGGGAGTCACATCAGAGATGTTATAGAAGGAGACTTATCTATTTTTATTCAGCATATTGAGCGCATGAGAATATTAATCAAACATCTGGTCCGCAGGGCTATCTGTTTCCCGCACTCTGTAGAATTTCATAAAAATCACCGGTGCTTTATCGGAAAATATATTTTATACTAATTTGACTTATCACCAAACCATATAAAACACATTATATTATATAACAACATCAAAATACATTTGAGTTTGTCATCAATCAGAATTCATTAATTGTTGCATAACTAGAGAGTATACATATGATTCATCCAGGTTCTTTTTTAGATAAAGCAATTAACAATACAAGAGATAAAAATCCTAATACTGATGTTAAACATAGTCAAATTCAAGAGATAAAAAGGAATTTTACCTATAAAAAAAATGATGACATCTCATCCAGATTAAAATTTTACAGCTCGCTCGTAAAGCAGAAAAACTCAACAGAAGATGTTGTTTTGATAGGAAAAATGATTTCAGATGAAGTTAGAAATTACAGCTCCATACATAATGATAGACATATCGTAATTAACTCTGGAAATTGGAAAACATCTTTTTTATGTAATCTTGCCAGATTACTATATAGCATGTTTAATGGTAGTGTCTATTTTCCTTCGCGTGATGATGAAAATAGTTTATCCCCCAGTCCAACGCTACCTACTATACATCAGTCTGAAAGGAAGGAGCTATTACAACCAAAAAGCATCAATCATTTAAAAAAAAGTGATACCATAGACGAATACATTAAAATAAGAAAAACAAGAGGCATTGAAGATCAAACAACAACTACCTCTCAAAGTTGGATAATTAATGAGCTGTTAAATGGAGTTGATAGAAATACCATTCCATTTCAGAAAATAAGTGAACTCAATGACATCATACATTCATATGAAAATATGCAAACTAAAAATAGCCGAAAAGGTATAGAAATATTAGTTAAGCAGGGAGAACTGTTATCATCATTGATAAATGATCATAAAGAAAATAAACAATTATCAGACAATGTATCTAAAATAATAAATTTATTAGGGATAGAGTATCAGTCACATAAAGTAGACATAGAGCCATTTATACATGCAGTATGGGTTGCAGGTGCACCGCCTGAAAATACATCGTCATATATAACAGCTTTTTTAAAGACATATAAAGATTATACTTACTTACTCTGGATTGATCCCAATGCTTTTGGTGCAGCCAAGTTTAGTGGGATTTTAAAAAATATAGCCATGAATTATGCAATTATACGTTTGAGAAAAACCAATCCTCATTTAGCGGAAGAAATGAATGATGTGATATTAAAAATACAAAACATACAAAATGAAACAGTAGATTTTAATGAAACAAGAGAGAGGGTGAAGGAACTTGAAAATAGATACAAATCATTAACGAGAGAAACTAAGGAAAAATTCAATGTTTTTTTTCTTGAGTCAATGATAGGTATGCAAGATAACTATTTTACATATTGTATATCAAACGGAATATCAAATACTGATGATACATCCAGACTTAATTTTTTAACTGCTGTTTTAAAACTTTCACCAGACATTCAAAATGACTTTAAATCTACAGTAGAGAAAAACAAAAAAGATATAGATTTATTAAAAGACATTATATCTCAAAAATTTGGTGATAGATTTCAACTGAAAGATATTAACACATTGGAATCATTTAAAAAACCACAAGATTATTTTTTTTATCAACAAGAGATGCTATTAAGATGGAACTACGCCGCTGCATCAGATCAGATAAGAATGAATATATTGAAAGAGTATGGCGGGATTTATACCGATACTGATATTCTTCCTGCATATTCAGATGAAGTGTCACAGATAATAAATGAAAAAGGTGATGGCAATAGGTTTTTTGAAGATTTAGAACTAAGAAGGATTTTATCAGAAGCTATTCTGTCACTAATAAAAGGGGAAAAGTACTCAATTAAACATGATAGTTTAGATGAAAAAACACGTAATCAGTTAAATACCATATTGAGTGAAATAGAAAAGCTGACTATAAATAATTATTTTAAACCAGTTGAGACAACAGTTGTCAGAGATACGTTTAAAATTTTTAAAAGATATCAAAAATGGACAGAAAACAGCTGGAATATTAGAGGGAATAATAATTTCATGCTAACTCACAAGGGAAGTAAGTGTATTGATTTTATTCAATCAGGACAGAAAAAACAATATTTAGAACTTCAGCGCATCAGAGATAATATAAGTTATAATAATTTCTTTTATACCACAAATGATCTAAAGTCTTTAGATAATGTGGAAGTAGGTGGAATACCTGTAAAAAAATATTTAGAACACGGTTTGTTTTCTGAATATCGACAGGACGGTACAATTCCTTATGTAGTCAGCACTCTAAATATATCTGGCCCAGACATGATTATGCGACAAATGAAAAAATACTATAAATCTCTAGGGCGAATAGGTGAAGTACATATTAAAGATAATAAATTAAGTGATATGAATTTTGTGGGTGTATATGCAAGTTCAGATGAAGAAAATAAAAGTTTTAACTGGCTGAATCCAGTGAGTGTTGGTGTTAATGATATTACACCGGATGATGAAAGCTCATGGGCTGTCAGAAATAATGATATTAATAAAATTCTATTTGAAAAAATAAACTGTCATATACCTGAAAAACTACCTACCTCCCTATACTATGAAATCGACTCGCGAGTTTTTTTTCATGGATGGGATAATAAAAGCATACAATATGTTACTGAGATTAATAAAGACCTCATTAAAGATATAAATTTATTGTTAACATCGTCTAATATTGATGTTAAACTTTTAATAAGGCTAGATCGTGAATTATATGCAATAAGCAGCAAAATAGAGAATCCGTTAGCCTTGCGCTCTATAAGGACTTTACAGCTGCAATTAGCTAATTATGTAACTTCAAACACATTTGAACCTGAAAATACAATTAATTTTATTTATGATTTTTATAGTAAAAAACAAGATGATTTACTTAGCGCAATGAAGTTATTTTCGCGTAATGATGTCGAGACAAAAATCATTGTTTGGTACAATTCAACAATGGAAAAAAATGTATTCCTCCGAGAGGTTATATCATGTGTTCTATGGACTAAAAAAGTAGACTCTTATATAAACGAAAACAAAAAACACTTATCTACGGAAGATGCTGAAGCTTTAAGAGATTATGCAAAATTAAAAATAAAAGAACTATTTTCGATGTTGGATGATGATGGTTATAAAAGAATCATAACTACAAATGCATATATTAAAGAGAGGGATAAACTATCAGGCATTATACACAACATCGAAAATTCTATTATATCAGGTCATGAATCATTTGAGATAATACGAAGCCATCAACATGAGTGGGGAGATTTATCAACGGTAGAGCAATTTAAAAAATTTGAATTTTATGTTAAAAGTGAGTTGTCATTTTCCAAGTCAATTTTTGATGATATAAAAACCAAATATATAACAGATCCCGAAACAAAACGAAACGCACTTTACCATCAATTAGATAGTGATATCAAAGAGCGAATAGCCTTTCTCGATATATCCCACTACGCATATCCAGGTAGTTTATTAGAAAAATTACAGTTAAGTGGCTACGTTTTTTCTGACATCAACATAATTGCAGAATACTTATTGTCTAGTTACGGAATTTCTGGGCATTATTCTCACGGCGTGGTATACCCAGCTCCATCTGATAAGTTATTTGAGTTATTAAGAAGGCATACAAATTCCAATTCTGATTGGATAGAAAAAATAATCCCATATGTTTATGATATCTTATCAGGTAATGTGTCCAGCTTCTTGCACCCTCCCTTATCAGAAGAACAGAAAAAAATATTGAGTGATATAAAATTAGAAATTAGTGAATCTGTATCAGAACAGTATTTCATGAAGTTGACAGAACAAAAATCATCAGTTATTGGCATTAAGTACTCTGTTGATTTTGATAGATACAATGAGAATTTATTTTTGTCTTTACCTATAAATCAAAATTTAACGCTGCCTTTCATGTATCGTTACTTCGAGATGTTATATGACATTCACATTGGAATCTTAGAAAACAAGGCAAATAGAGATTTTATATATGGGAAGTTTTCATCTTTGAATTTGGATTTTTTAATTAATGACGAGAGAGTTTTTAATCTTGAAAGCTTAATGAAAAAATATAAATATTTATCGTTGAGTGAAATACATAAAACTTTAACAAATAGCAATTCATTTGCAGATATTTCTATACCATTATTACAGACTATATGTCCCAGTATAACAACAATAATAAAAAAAACAGAATATCATGGACATCAGTTAACAAATGCTATGACAGTTGCTTCAGTGGTTAAGCCATATGACTTTAGTAATCTTGGTGCCATAAATAGTATAGATAAATCCGTTTCTGATATACCTGCATTGCATACAATTGTTGAACAAGCAAAGTATAATTTACTTTCATGGAATGATTTTTATAACTCTCATGCGTCAATATGGGATACAATAGCAAGGCAGCATAAAAGTACAAATATCGAATTTCACCCACAAAGTCTTCTTTTTGATAGAGATTCGAAAGGAAAGTGCCTTGGTTTGTCTCTCCTGTATCTTGATACAGGAGGTTATGGAAGCAGATATCAAAAACTGAGACACAATATTGAAACTGCCAGCGCATTATATCAAACAAAATATAATGACAATATAAAATTATCTAATCGCGATGATTTCTTTTTAAGAAAAACACAACGTATCATTACAATGTCCAATGAGTTAGGCAACAATAGATTAAAACACTCACAGTTAGAAAGCCTAGAATTGAAGGACCCTGTACTAACTGAAGGAATATTATACCAGCATCGAATATCATCTATTCTAATAACAACAGAATATCACTCACTCGCGTTACAACAAGTATCTTCTTTTTGGAGAGTAACCGATCCTAATTTTGGGCATTGTGACTTCCATTCCTTAGCACAGGCTTTAACGTTTATAAAAAATATAACGAGCAATGGTAAATTTTCATCTTTATATGGAAGTGGTATTGTTAAAATTCACTTTAGTGAGTCTCCTAATAATTGGAAGTATATTAAACTTCCTCTTATCCAGAACGAATCTTTGTCAAGGGATATATATTTGACAACTCCAGAGAAATTATCCGCAACTGGAGATTCATTAAATATTATGGGACATTTAGTGCCTGTCAGTTTTATTTATGACATTGGAGGGGTCATTAATGGCAACAGAATAAGTGAAAGCACAGCCATAAAAAATAAAATCAAAAGTCTGAAAATAAATGGGGATATTTTACAACATTATATAAACACGCATTATTTGTCAGAGGCGCAAACTCAGAAGATAAAAGATATTGTGGATTTTTTAGGCATTCAGGACAACACAAAAAGAGTTAAGATTGAAAGTGATATTAAACATATAAGTGAAGTTCAACAGCCCCTTCATTCTATTATTTCACGGCAGAAAGAACATGTAAAAAACTTACTATCTGGATTACTTAATGAGTTTTCAAATAAGTTAAGACAGCAAGGCCTTTCACTTAAAACAAATGTTCTTTCAGTTAATAACTTCAAAGAATCAAAGATAAATAGTGATACTGTGGAAGTTACAGTAACTGATCTGCAAGGGAGACTTTATAGTGTTGATATAGATACAAGAGTTATTGGCTTAACTTTTAAAGAGGGGATAAATAGTTTATCTGAAGCACTCGAGCACATGAATATAGATGCAATTATGTCTGTTATTGGCTTGGTTCAATATGCACGAATGATAAAAACAAATGACAATATTAGCGCAATAGATCATGCAGGAGCAGTGTCAGATATTAAAAACATTGTAGACAAATTTTTAGGCGGAATTTTAACCTTTACTAATAATCGCGTATATAACCCAGGTGGTATATCTGGTGCCTCGCTTGAAGGATTTATATCTTCTGGTTTAGAAGTGTGCGCGTCAAGAATAGGTGGCACCGCTGGGCGTTATCTTAGCAATGTGGCAAAAGTAATAAAATTACCTTTGCTAGATATAGGCATAAATATTTGGTCATTATATGACTCTTCATTAAATCATGCCAGAGCAACCACACAAATTGAATATATATCAACAGCTATAGATGTATCTTTCTCATCTATAAATACTGCTTTATCAATAGGCGCAATCGCATATCCTCCTTTGGCAATAGCTATAGTTCCGATAACTATTTTTTCTCATGAAGTAAAAAACTATGCTGTTTATGTGAATCAAATTAATGAGCGACATAAGTTATGGCTTGAAGCTGAAAAATATCTGGACAATGGAAGCGCAAAGGTTCTAAGCATTAACAAAGATACAGGTATAATCGATTTATCAAATAATCAGGTGTTAGGTAATATTTATTTAGATATGAGAGAAAATCCTCCGATATTATATGGTGAAAAATCATATAATAGCGGGAAGAATATTGGAAGTCATCCAGATATGACTGACAGAGAAATTATGGAGTCTAGAGCATACAATTTTGCATGTACAAAACTCTCAGATGCAGGTGAACCCGATATTTTCGGTTGGGGAGATAAGGATGTATGTAATTCAATGGAACTGTCTGAATCTCAATTAGCTAATGGGTATTCTAACCGCCAATGGCCTTCACAAAATCCAGTTATTCCAGAAGGGATTTATAATACAGTATATCTTGGGTATGGAGAAACATTACGAGCTAATACAGAAGTTACATTGAGTAGCACTGGTTACTTTTACGAGATTGCAAGGGCATATACTGATGATGAAATATCTGAGCCATTATTAACAGTATGTAACCAACGTAGTAGTGTAATTGGTGGAAAAGAACCATTAACAATAATCATTCCTGCTGTTGAACATGGTATGCTTGGCTCTAATCTACATATGATTGAACGTTTTAAAAACTACAATTTTTCAATATCAGGAGGGACGGGCGGGATAAAATTAATGGTTGGTGGTATTGGTGATTACAACATAGAATGTACCCCCGGTGTTAGAAATATTATTTCTTTTGAACAATTATCACGTGACTTCAATTTGGATTTGGATTTATCAGATGAGAGGAAACAAATTTTTAACTTTCATCATCCCTCTGGTTTTTATTCAGGAAAAGTTATGAGCATAACGCAAAAGGGTATAAATTCGGTTGTTGGTACTAAACTGGGATATGATAAGATTCGTGGTAATAATCTAGATAATACATTTTCCCTTGGAAATGGGGGGGGCGTTATATATTCTGGAGGAGGAAGCAATACATATTTTGTACCTGCTACACTACAGGATAATTTGCATATATATATATCAGAAAAATCAAATGGCAACCATATTATTTTAGGTGAGACGCACTCTCGCTTATCTATTGAATGCCACTTCAGTGATGATAAAAGAGAGTTTATAAAGATGGACTTATATAATGGAGGTGATGTGATTTTAGAAAGTGACACTTTACAAAAAATAAATACATTTTCAAAAAATATAACAATACAGACAGCGGATGGAGTTATGGCAAACTGGGATGATGAACTAAGTACTCTATCTGTTTATTCAATAGATATGATTGCCTGGAAGGATAAAAATAAAACTGAAAAAGAGCCTTTACCACTTGATGTAATTCAGTTAACTAATTGGGGGATACATAATTCATGCTCTTTATTTTATGATAAATATCAAGTTGACATTGAAGCCAATAAATTAACATATACAATTTTATTTCCTGATACGGAGTTACCTGTTCAACTTAATTATGCTAGTGTTATTTATGGTAATCATGGGGCAAAATATACCTTCCTCGACTCAGGAAGTAAAACTATAACCATTCACATTACTGATGAAAGTAGCGATTATGATACTTTTGACTTCCGCAATATTGTTTTTGAACATCACACCAATGACATGTTTATAAGCTTTGATAATCAAGGAGGATTTGTTATATCAATATCAAATAATACTACAAATGAACTGGCAGACATTAATGTGTTCCGAAAAAACATGACTTCTTTTGATAGCTGTCGTTCATTGATATATTTGCCTGGCGGTGATGTTTTCTATATTTCAGATATCTATAAAATGTCCATAGGTAGGAAACCGGTTAAATTAAATGTAGAAAAGAAACCGGACATTAACGATATCATCAATGTAGCTATTTTAGAAACTTCTTATCTGCAAATAAAAAAAATTCCAAATAATGATGATAGCGGTTATGTTTTATGTCTAGACAACCCTAACCTCTCATCTTACATATTACACTTTAATGACTTATCTGGATATATATCAAATATATGGGATAATATTAGAGGCGGCTTTACTCCTTTTCATAATAATACTTTAAATATCGCCCCTAATGAAAAAAAATTTATTTCCCTAATAGAGCCAGATAAGTTGTCATTCAATATTGATGTTTTTAGAGAAGCATTAGAGGTAAAAAATAAAAACAGTTATAAGTTAAGTAAATTTACATGGGAAACGTATGGTGATATCGTAGTATCACCTGAAGATAGAATTTCTCATCTGGAATTAGATGGATTTAATTATTTTTCACAACCCGAGTTAGATGCTACAATATCAGACTCATTTTCATATCTATATGATAATTTTCAGATTGTTGATGGTGATGTTCATATTAAGCTTCTTCATCTCAACAGAGAAACAAAGCAAATAATACCACATCGTATTATCCTTCAAAAATACTTTATAGATTCATTTGCTAAAGCAAGTATTTCTGACAGAGAAAATAATATATATCCTGTTATTTGTGATTCTCCTGATCACTTCACAAATGATATATATAGACATCCATTTAGAATAGTTCTCGGGAATAAAATGTTGTATCCATCAGAAGAACTTGTAAAGTTTATAAGAACCTCAAAGGAATATTTAAGCAATATGGATGTGGTTAATAATGTTATTGTGCCACAAAAAACAATAAAGAAAAACAAATTATCTATCATTAGTTTAAATAGCAACATCAAAAATGATATTGTATTGTCCGGAGTAATGACAGGAACATCAAAGATTTTTCATCTAAATAACTCTGGCGACTTATTGTTAACAACCTCAAAAGCTCATGGGGGCGGGATTATAGTTATTTTTAAAGATTTTATAAATGACTGGTGGAAATATAACCTTACTTTGATAACAGTTCCTCTTGATAACAAACTGGCAGATAATAGAATAAATATAACACCAATGGGGATAAAGATACATGAAATAGTCAATGGGAATGATAAGTTGTTTTTTTATCCTACTTTATTAAAAAATGGAGGTTTTATCTTACATAATCCACTTTACTCTAATTCATTTCCTTCTTCATATTCACATGATTTATTTGGTTTGGTTGAAGCATATAGAAATCCAGTGTATTCGTATTTACAGAATAGTATTATCAATAGATATATATATACTGTTTCTGAGCATAATGGAAAAGACTGTGTAGCTCAGATGTCATTACCTATATATGCATACTCAACATGTCGTTTTTGGACAAAAGAAAGTGTAGCTGTTGGAGATATAATAAATTTATCTAATTATGAAAATATTGAGTTTAGCTTTAATTCTTTTAGTAAAGATGTCTATCGTGAACAAAATAGTGATATATATAAAATATTTTTTAAAATTGCGTCTTTGAATAATTCGGTTGTTGTTAGCGAAAATATTCGCACTCAAAAAAATTTCTTGGAACACAATACATTTTTCAGTATTACCGGTATAGATGAGTCTCTCTATGAAAAGTATATAATCTTTATCACTCTTAAGGCAATTGCCCCCCATAAGTAGCGCTGATTTCCTGTATGCGGAATAAACGCAATTGAAGAACGCGAGGCATAGTCTTAACGAGGCACTGAGGCGTCGCGTTCTTCAGATGGTTCACCCCTTAAGTTAGTGCTTATGAGCGTATCCCCGCCGAAGCGCTGAGGGCTCCCCATAAATCAGCGCTAATAAACCAACACCATATTCTGGTAGGTTTTGGCGAGATGATTAAGAACCGTGCTCAGCACTGTTCGCCCTAAAATTAGCGGGGAGTGTCGTAAGACATTCTCCGCTAATGTCAGATACGAGATTACCCGCCGTGTTTTAATGCTGTTGGCCTGATATCTCAGATGTAATCCTTTGTTTTCAGGTAAGCGGCTCGCCAGAACCGTATTGATATTTACTGAGAGGTCAGATCAACTTTCCAGGGCAACAGATCGTGTACCCGGTTTGCCGGCCAGTCCTGGATATGCTCAATAACGTAACATGGATAACTGAGCTGGCGTCAGGTGCACTTTCCCTTCCCGGGTCACCGGCCAGACGAAGCGGCCCCGTTCCAGGCGTTTGGCGAACAGGCATAACCCGTCACGATCGGCTCACAGTATTTTCACCATTTTGCCACTGCGGCCCCGGAAGACGAAGATATGCCCGGAGAACGGGTCATCTTTCAGCGTGTTCTGCACCTTCGAAGCCAGGCCATTGAAGCCACAACGCATATCTGTGATGCCAGCGATGATCCAGATTTTGGTACCGGTCGGCAGCGTTATCATCGGATACCCCCTTTCATTTCGCGGATTAGCGCCCGTAACAGTTCCGGAGTGAGAGGGTCAAACAGTTTTACCACACCTGATTTAAGATGCAGCTCGCACCGTGGGACGTTTCCGGGAGCCCCCTCAGGGCGCTCATCAGGCTTGTTACGCCAGAAGGGATTTGTAACTGGTCTGGTCGGCTCCGGCGTATCAGTCAGTGCCACCGGGACAGGCATGCATTCCTGTATGTCATCATCGCTCAGTAAGCCGTCCTCGTACTGGCTTTTCCATTTAAACAGCAGGTTATCATTGATATCGTGTTCTCTGGTGATCCGGGCAACAACAGCACCAGGCTGTAATGCCTGCTTAGCCAGACGGACCTTAAATTCACGGCTATAGCTGGTTCGCCGTTCTTTTCGCCATGAGCCTTCTCTGATTTGAGGCTCTGTTAATTCATTCTTTCTGTTGGCATAAAGGATGGCGTCAAGTTGAGCGAATGAAACTGAATCGGGCAATGGCCATGCGATACCGGATGCAAGAAATCGCTGAAAAAGCGTATGTATTGTGGAATGACTGAGACCTAGACGCTGAGCGATGGCCCGGATGGTCAGTTTATCTTCAAATCTTAAACGCAGGGCATCAGGCAAATAAGAACGGAAGCAGGGAATATCTTTTGTTGTCTGGGAATTCATCGTTCGTGTCCATCAATATAGATGGGCGCGATTGTTGCCAGACAGGACAATTTTCACAAGACGTCGCTGATGGGGCGCTTACAATGAATTCAAACTTCGTATGGTGGAACTGGCATCACAACCTGGAGCTTGTGTTGCACAGATTGCACGTGAAAATGGCGTAAATGATAATGTTATTTTCAAATGGCTCAGGCTCTGGCAGAACGAAGGGCGTGTTTCGCGGCGTCTTCCGGTAACGACCTCTTCTGACACTGGCGTTGAATTATTACCTGTAGAAATAACGCCGGATGAGCAGAAAGAACCTGTGGCGGCCATTGCGCCGTCTTTATCCACTTCCACTCAGACCAGAGTCAGTGCCAGTTCCTGCAAGGTGGAGTTCCATCACGGTAACATGACGCTGGAAAATCCATCGCCAGAGCTGCTCACGGTGTTGATCCGCGAACTGAGCGGGAGGGGAAGATGATTTCACTCCCATCAGGTACCCGTATCTGGCTCGTTGCCGGCGTTACCGATATGCGTAAATTCTTCAACGGACTGGGAGAACAGGTACAACATGTGCTGAATGATAATCCCTTCTCCGGCCACCTGTTTATCTTCCGTGGCCGACGGGGTGACACCGTTAAAATTCTTTGGGCTGATGCTGATGGTCTGTGCCTGTTCACCAAACGCCTGGAGGAAGGCCAGTTTATCTGGCCTGCGGTACGTGACGGCAAGGTATCCATTACCCGTTCGCAACTGGTAATGCTCCTCGATAAGCAGGACTGGCGTCAGCCAAAAACATCCCGCCTTAACTCACTGACAATGTTGTAAAAAACTCCTGACCGCATTATAAAAACGGTCATGAGTCAGAAATACCTCATTCGCATCGCAGAGCTGGAAAGGTTGCTCTCTGAGCAGGCTGAAGCCCTCCGTCAGAAAGACCAACAACTGAGTCTGGTTGAAGAGACGAAGGCCTTCCTGCGTTCTGCGCTGGCACGTGCCGAAGAAAAGATCGAAGAAGATGAACGGGAAATAGAACATCTGCGGGCTCAGATAGAAAAACTGCGCCGGATGCTGTTCGGTACCCGTTCTGAAAAACTGCGTCGTGAAGTTGAACTGGCTGAGGCCCTGCTGAAGCAACGCGAACAGGACAGCGATCGTTACAGTGGGCGAGAGGATGACCCGCAGGTTCCCCGCCAGTTGCGACAGTCACGCCATCGTCGTCCGTTACCGGAGCATCTGCCCCGCGAAATAAACCGCCTGGAGCCTGAAGAAAGCTGTTGCCCGGAGTGTGGCGGTGAGCTGGATTATCTGGGGGAAGTCAGTGCAGAACAACTGGAACTGGTGAGCAGCGCCCTAAAAGTGATCCGCACAGAACGGGTAAAAAAAGCCTGTACAAAATGTGACTGCATCGTTGAAGCACCGGCACCATCCCGTCCGATAGAGCGTGGTATCGCGGGCCCGGAGTTACTTGCCCGCGTGTTAACGGGAAAATACTGCGAACATCTGCCACTGTATCGTCAGAGTGAAATCTTTGCCCGCCAGGGTGTCGAACTGAGCCGTGCCTTACTCTCCAACTGGGTTGATGCGTGCTGCCAGTTAATGACTCCGCTGAATGATGCCCTGTACAGTTATGTGATGAACACCCGCAAGGTTCACACTGATGACACACCAGTAAAAGTACTGGCACCGGGCAGGAAGAAGGCGAAAACAGGATATATCTGGACGTATGTCCGGGATGACCGAAATGCCGGTTCGCCAGAACCTCCGGCGGTCTGGTTCGCCTACTCACCGGACCATCAGGGTAAACATCCGGAGCAACACCTTCGTCCCTTCCGGGGTATCCTGCAGGCAGATGCGTTCGCAGGTTACGATCGGCTGTTCAGTGCCGAACGTGAAGGCGGCGCGTTGACGGAAGCAGGATGCTGGGCTCATGCACGGCGCAAAATCCACGATGTATATATCAGTACCAAAAGCGCGACGGCGGAAGAAGCACTGAAACTAATCGGTGAACTGTACGCCATTGAGCACGAAATACGCGGGTTGCCGGTGTCTGAACGCCTGGCGGTCAGGCAAATGCAGAGTAAACCGCTACTGACTTCCCTGTATAAGCTGATGCAGGAGAAAGAACACACGTTATCGAAAAAATGCCGTCTGAGAGATGCGTTCCGGTATATCAGGAAGCACTGGGTTGCGTTGTGCAACTTCTGTGATGACGGTCTGGCGGAGGCGGACAATAACACAGCGGAAAGAGCGCTTCGTGCAGTCTGTCTCGGAAAGAAAAATTACGTGTTCTTCGGTAGCGATCACGGCGGCGAGCGTGGTGCACTGCTGTACGGGCTGATCGGCACCTGCCGTCTGAACAGTATCGATCCGGAAGCGTATCTGCGCCATATTCTGAGCGTACTGCCGGAATGGCCTTCCAACCGAGTTGGCGAACTCCTGCCATGGAACGTAGTACTCACCAATAAATAAGCGTCAATACGGTGCTCCGTTGACGCTTACTATTTCGCGCTCACGGTTGCTCAGCTTTTCCTGCAGGGCGTGGATCAGCGCTTCCTGTTCGGCCAGGCGCTGTTTCAGCAGGAAGATGTCGTCAGAAGAGATGTCGTTCATAAGCCCGTATTTTACCGGGCTTATTCTGTGACAACCAGGATAAAGAGATTTACAGCATGGTCAGGGAGGTCAGCAGCCGCTTAGGCTGTCGCCAGTCGATACCTTCCAGCAGCATCGCCAGCTGCGCCTGTGTAAGGAATACTTTGCCATCACGGGCTGACGGCCAGGCGAAGCGCCCACGCTCCAGCCGTTTGGTCAGGAGGCACAGTCCGTCACCGGTGGACCACAGCAGTTTAACCTGACTGCCGCTGCGGCCCCGGAAAATGAAAACATGGCCGGACATGGGATCGTCTTTCAGCGCCGTCTGTACTTTCGCAGCCAGGCCGTTGAAGCCATTTCTCATATCGGTGATACCGGCAACCAGCCAAATTTTGGTCCCGGAAGGTAACGGGATCATCGCTTCAGTTCCTGTATCAGCAGAGTCAGGAGCTTTTCGCTGACATTGCCATTGAAGCGGAGCGTCCCGTGCCGGAACGTTACCTCACAGCTGATACTGAGGGTTTCCGGATCCTCTGCGAGCGATTCTGGCTGTTCGGCAGCTGCATCGAGAGTCACAGGAAGTAGCTGGGGGCTCTCTGAAGAAGGTAATAGCAGCTTTCCCTCGCGCCATTGTTGTCGCCATTTGAACAACAGATTGGCGTTAATGCCATTTTCAAGAGCAAGTTTTGAGATGGATATCCCGGGTTCACAGGAGGCAGCAACGAGCTGCTGTTTAAATTCGGGAGGATAATTAGGGCAGCCTTTTCGCCT
The DNA here is from genome assembly GCF_000759775.1 of Escherichia albertii NBRC 107761 = DSM 17582. Lineage (GTDB taxonomy): Bacteria > Pseudomonadota > Gammaproteobacteria > Enterobacterales > Enterobacteriaceae > Escherichia > Escherichia albertii. The sequence goes on along the minus strand of NZ_BBMY01000026.1, from coordinate 25,077 downwards.
GCCGGGAGTCACATTTTTCTGCATATCTGACACTTTGGTTCCCACTACTTATTTGGTGGACACCACTTTGTCTAATTCGTCAGATTCTGACCAGACGGTTCAGGCTGTACGCTTACTACCGTACATCCTTGCTACAGATTTCAGACTCAGCTCTCCCTCCAGGTACTTTTCTGATACTACCTTTTTAAACTCCAATGAAAACTTTCCCATGCATCCTCAGTTTTTGGTCTGGTGTCTAACCGTTGGGGCGCACTTCAATATAGATGGGCGCGATTGTTGCCAGACAGGACAATTTTCACAAGACGTCGCTGATGGGGCGCTTACATTGATCCTGCGTGTGCTACAACTGAGATTTGACGAGTCACTGTCGTACCCGCGCATTTCTGCGCAGACCGGTATCAGCAAAACCGCCATTTTTTCTCTGGTGAGGCGATTTCACCAGGTATTCACTGACTGGCCTCTTTCCGGGGAATATTCCTGCGTGCAACTGGCCCGGGCTCTGTTCCCGGGGCGATACCCTTCAGTCCCGACAGTAACTCAGACTGTGAAAACAGAGAAAAACCGCCGGAACCGATTTTCACTGGAGTTTAAATGGAGACTTGTTCAGCAAACTCTTTTACCCGGTGCCTGTGTCGCACAAATAGCTCGTGAGAACGGAATCAACGATAACCTGCTCTTTAACTGGCGACATCTCTGGCGTAACAGCGGCCTGCAGCCGACCGGCGAACATGAAACATCGCTACTTCCCGTGACGTTAACTCCGGAGCCGAATAATAAAATCCCGGCATCAGTGCAGATACCTGAACAGATAAATACACCGCCCGACAGTCTGGTAAGCGGAATATATAAGTACTGTTCCCTGGTGCTTCCTCGCTCACTCGGGGCTTCGCCCTGTCGCTCGGCTGCGGCGAGCACTGCTGGCTCGATCATATCCGTAACCAAAAGTACGCCGCACTGGGTAAAATGCGGCATATCCAGACATTTCACTAAGCAATTTGAATTCAGCAGACCTCATCGGCGAGCTGGACGTTCGCCAGCATCATTCTCCTAATTACTTAAATATTCCCTTTCAGCATGGCTACCGCATCCACTTCAGGCATCGCAAACTGCACCCGGTGCCGTGCAGCCACATCCAGTGCAAACACCTTCGTGTAGACCTCCGTTGAGCTGATGGACTTATGCCCCATCAGGCTCTGCAGGACCTTCAGCGGTATACCGGCATACAGCATGTGCATCGCATAGGAATGGCGGAACGTATGTGGTTGCAGGCTGTCCGGCAGAATACACTGCCGGTACCATGGCTGCAGACTGGCTGTGTATAACGGAGCCTGACATTTATATTCCCCAGAACATCAGGTTAATGGCGTTTTTGATGTCATTTTCGCGGTGGCTGAGATCGGCCACTTCTTCCCCGATAACGGAGACCGGCACACTGGCCATATCGGTGGTCATCATGCGACAGCTTTCATCCCTGACATGCACCACCGGGTAAAGCTCACGGGAGACTTTGTCTGACAGCAGGCGGGCGCTGGCCAGGGGGATCACCATCCGTCGCCCGGGCGTGTCAATAATGTCACTCTGGACATCCACAAACAGACGATAACGGCTCTCTCTTTTATAGGTGTAAACCTTAAACTGTATTTCACCAGTCCCTGTTCTCATCGGCAAAAGAGCCGTTCATTTCAATAAACCGGGCGACCTCAGCCATCCCTTCCCGATTTTCTGCTTTCCAGCGTTCAGCACGCAGACGACGGGCTTCATTCTGCATGGTGGTGCTTACCAGACCGGAGATATTGACATCATATGCCTTGAGCAACTGATAGCTGTCACTGTCGACGGTGACTGTAATGCGCTGCTTCATAATGCACCTCATCTTACATGCTCCCTGTACACAATTAAGTATACACCAGTATTACGCTATAGCATGTCTCCGGCAACGGAATATTGTTATCAGACTATTATTAACACTCACATCAATAACCAACATAAAAAGTGATCATGGCAATAATAGCCGGAAATGTAGTAACCATGCTAAATTACAGGATGACTGTTTTTCCATGATCCGATTTTTATCGTATTCAGGATTTTCTGGAAATGAATCACGATCAGTGAATAAGCGAAGCGATCTTTTCTGTCGCTGATGACTGGCTCGGGAATACGGGAAGAAACACAACATACAGTGTCACGTCAGCAGAGCTGGATGCCACATCATGTGAAAGCGGGCCGACGGGCGGCAGCGAAGGATCCGCGGATCCGGAACTAACAGTAACGGAACCTGCATTTTCATCAAGGGTAAGGTATTTAACCTGCCATGGAGAGGTCAGGTTAAGAATGTGGGCATAGAGAGATTTCTCATCCATTTTCTTATTAGAGAACAACAATGGCTCTGGTAGATATATTATTAGTTCTCATCCTGTTTTTTAATTGTGATTTATTTAATAGAGTATATATCATTAACCATAATATGCGCAGGGGATGTATATGGTTAATAAAAGTAAAAGACAATATGATGAGAAAGGAACAAGTTTAATTGAATCTGCGATAGTATTAGCGCTTTCTGTTGCTTCTGTATCCGGTGTGTTATATTATTACAATAATATGCAGGGGAACAGAAAGTTTGAAGAGGGTTAAAACAAATACAGATAATTTCTGCGGCAATAAATAAATTATATTTAAATGGTTCAACACAAATGAATAATTTGAATAATGTTGTTGAGGCTATTTTCGTTGTCCCTGGTGTATCGATAGTTCAACCAGACTCGACAAAATATTTTTCTACATCATCAGTAATTTACACAGAGTTTTGGTGGTCAGAAGGAACTAATAAATATGTTCTTGAAACTCAAATGCAAAGTTTGTCATCATGTATTGCATGTACATCATTAAATCTGGTGTCCATAATGGCAGAAAGGACAAGTGTCACTGTTGTTGGTAATAATATAACATCCGGTTCCAGCAGTTCTTCTTACTATTTATCTCCGGCAGAAATATCATCTTTGTATGAACAAGTCAGTAAACGAATGGGGGCTGGAACGCCTACTAAAGTAAGATATGTATTACAATGTTAAAATAAATATTGTAAGTCTGTGACTGATGTCAAGAAAACTCAGGCTTCTTCAAATCATCGGGTAAAAAACTGTAACTCAAAACGCTTGATGGTTATTCAGAACTGAGGCATTATTTATTAGTAAATATTATTTTATGTTGACAATGCAAAGTAAACATCAGATGGCAATCGCTAAGAAATAATGTAACCAGAGATGAACAGAAGGCAATTTCATTTATCGTTTGTGATTTTTTCTGTCTGTTTTTTGGATAGCAGTAAATAAAAGGCGTAGTTTTTCGTGCTGTTTTAAACGTATTTGATTCATTTGTTCAGCAGAACCAGAGAAATCGATTTTGTATGGTAAACGCCTCCTTTATTGAATGATTGAGACAGTGTTTCTGTAAGAGATAAAAGATAGTTCAATACATAAAAAATGCTCAGAAAAATGCCTTGCTTCCATACAACTGCGATAGTAGTTTTATTTTTCCTGAGTGAGTTGAGAAATATGGTATTTTATTACTATTACATGAGGACCCGAAGCACCAATTGCTATAACCTCGAATCTGCTTGCATCATAAGTTTATAACATTAAAAAAGCCTATTTAAAATAGGTGCTCATATGCTTTTACGGAAAATGCAATTCTTTTGTTTTGGGTATATAGTTAATGCCACTTTTCTCTACGGGTAAGAAATATTCAAAGTTTTTGCATCCATCAATTCCTGTCGATATTATTTCCAGGTCAAGGGAGTTTTTCTTTTGTAACCCATAGTAAGGTAATATGTTCATATAGATATTATTGATATAAGTGGCATACTCATCTATCTCTCCTTTATATGTAAAGCGCGCATAAATACCTTCATCTATTGATGTTTCAGTATTTGAAGATTCCTTTTTTGTCCATATTATAGAATTTATGGTAAATTCATTTTTGGCTTCTTTACCTTGTATTATGTTATTTGATATAAATAAAGAAGATAAGCTGTGGGGAAGTAAGGTCTTAACAATATCCCATTTTTTATTTGAACTGGAACCCGTATATGGTATTTTCTCTTTATACTTTATCAATGAGCCAAAGAAACTCTTTTTTTGCAAGAAACATAACTCAGGAATAGGAAATGATGTTTTTATATTCCTGCAACCAGTTTGATATTTAAACATCCACAGTTTATTTTTTCTATACTGGAAAGGAGTATAGCCTGAGTTTTTTTTAAACTCTCTGGAAAATGTTTGTTGGGAGTCATAGCAAAGTTTGTCAGATATTACTGATACTGGAAGGCTTGTTAAGCGTAAGTAAGTCGCTGCCCGTGTTATTCTTCGTCTCTGGATATATTTACCAACAGGCAGTCCAATCATCTTTTTAAAAAGTAGTTGTAAATATCTCCTGCTGTATCCGGAATACTGCACAAGAGCATCTATATTAATTGAGGTGATTTCAATATTTTCTTCAATATATGATAATATAGAAGTTATTGTCATTTCATTTATCATACCCCTTCCTTAACTTCATCTGAAGATTTGTAATAGTTTTAATGATTTCATCAATAATGCCTTAATTTAGCTAAATGTGCAATCATTATTATGAGTGCACATTTAGCTAACATATGCTCTCCCATTTCTTTAGAATACCTCTCGCTTTAGTATTACTGTGCATATGTATTCATGATTTCACTATTATATTGATGCTGAAATCTATGTCTTTTATGCGAATTTAACCAAGACGGCTCAAACTGGATTGTTTTTTTTGAATGCAAACAAGCATAGTTATTCAAAAAACATAAAAATGTGATTGGTGATTTTATCTGTGTTGTTAATGTATATAGTGTTTTCTTTGCATCAAGTTAACAGTCTGTAAAAAATTAATATGTAAACACAACAGGCTTTTGGATGTAAAGAGAACATGCCCAGGCATCATTATTTTTACATGGATTGTTTACTTTGAAAAAAGTATAAGAAAGAATATTAAATATGCAATTGAGCTGGCCCCCTGAATCTCCAGACAACCAATATCACTTATTTAAGTGATAGTCTTAATACTAGTTTTTAGACTAGTCATTGGAGAGCAGATGATTGATGTCTTAGGACCGGAGAAACGCAGACGGCGTACTACACAGGAAAAGATCGCTATTGTTCAGCAGAGTTTTGAGCCGGGAATGACGGTCTCCCTTGTAGCCCGGCAACACGGTGTGGCAGCCAGCCAGCTATTTCTCTGGCGCAAGCAATACCAGGAGGGAAGTCTTACTGCTGTGGCCGCAGGAGAACAGGTCGTTCCTGCCTCTGAACTTGCTGCTGCCGTGCGCAGTTGCACGTCATTCTCAGACGAACCGATGACTGGAAAGATGGTCGCCGCAGTCGTCACTCAGATGATATGGATGCACTTCTCCGTATACACCATGTTATCGGATAGCTGCCCACGTCTGGTTATCGTCGGGTATGGGCTCTGCTTCGCAGACAGGCCGAACTTGATGGTATGCCTGCGATCAATGCCAAACGTGTTTAGCGGATCATGCGCCAGAATGCGCTGTTGCTTGAGCGAAAAACCGCTGTACCGCCATCGAAGCGGGCACATACTGGCAAAGTGGCCGTGAAAGAAAGCAATCAACAATGGTGCTCTGACGGGTTCGAGTTCCGCTGTGATAACGGAGAAAAACTGCGAGTCACGTTCGCGCTGGACTGCTGTGACCGTGAGGCACTGTACTGGGCGGTCACTACGGGCGGCTTCGACAGTGAAACAGTACAGGACGTCATGCTGGGAGCGGTTGAACGCCGCTTCGGCAACGAGCTTCCGGCGTCTCCAGTAGAGTGGCTGACGGATAATGGTTCATGCTACCGGGCTAATGAAACACGGCAGTTTGCCCGGATGTTGGGGCTTGAACCGAAGAACACGGCGGTGCGGAGTCCGGAGAGTAACGGCATAGCAGAGAGCTTCGTGAAAACGATAAAGCGTGACTACATCAGTGTCATGCCCAAACCAGACGGGTTAACGGCAGCAAAGAACCTTGCAGAGGCGTTCGAGCATTATAACGAATGGCATCCGCATAGTGCACTGGGTTATCGCTCGCCACGGGAATATCTACGGCAGCAGGCCAGTAATGGGTTAAGTGATAACCGAAGCCTTGAAATATTGGAGCAAGTCAAAGCATTGACTGCCCCCAGAAGTCAACTCTTTTACAACAATTCCTTCCGTAAGAAAGTTATATCCCTACTATACTGTAATTGTGTATAGTTTTATTAGCTATTCCGCTTGTGACGGAATGAATATGAAGGTAACTTCTTATCCCTCCCGATAACGGGAGGGAATCTCAGATTTTCATTTCGTTATCAGATTGGAAAGGACGCTTAGTTTGCACAGAAGAAAAACCTAATCGATATTATCCTCTGAAGTAAGAAACGAATTGTTTTGGAGTAACACCAAAATGTTTATTAAACAATCTAATAAAATATGAAGTACTAGATATCCCCACCATGTTTGATATTTGTGCTATTTGATATGAGTTTTCAAGAATAAGTGTTGCAGCTCTGGTCATTCGTGCTTGAACCAGTATTTGATTGAACGATATATTCTCAATTTCGAGTCTTTTTCTGATGGTTATTTCTGATACATTGAACTCATCGGCTAGAATATTCAGTTTCCATTTTTTCGACAAGTCCTTTTCAATGGCGCTTCTAATTTTATCCGAAAAAAAAGTAACAGATGAAATATAAATCGACTCGACGATTTTTCTCCTGCGTTGCTGTTTTGAAATAAAATAAAGCAATTCAGGAACAATGTTTAAACTGAAGTCTTTCTTTTGAATTTCTTCAAATAATTCTCTGGAAGAGTTGTCTTCATCACAAATTAATACTTTGCTTTCACTGGTTCTTTCATGTGCTTCTGGCGAGAGGCCATAAATGTTAACCATTACATTTTTCAGACAGAAAAGAATATCTTCATGTAGCCGAATGACAAAATATGGTTTCTGAACTATGTCTATTTTCTTTATCCTGACAGACAAGTTAACCCCTCTTTCTAAAAAGACAAATTTATAGCGATCGCAAAAAAAAGTTTTTCCCGAGATGTCAATATCCATAATGCAGTTTGATGTATACAATATTGTGTACTTATGGACTCTGACGTTATTTATCTTTATCTGATCGGATTCCAAATGTGGTATCAACATATATATATCCTGAGTCATGCCGATGAATCAGCTTTTTATAAAATTGGGCAGCCTACAAGAAAGTGTTTTTTGAGAACGATCTTGCTCTATTCTATATAAACATAAGCAAATAGTGATAATTGTATCACAGAGGTATGGTGCAACATTATAACACAAGCAAGTGATATATTTTTAGTATTTTTAAGCTGTGCAGATAAATTCATTTATTTATCTTTTTTTTGCATTTTGTTATTGTACAGTATGTCTTACACTAGGAGCTTTAGTAAAGGTTTGGTTTATCTAAATCAAAAGACATATACAACAATATGAGACACAGAAAAAATATGAAGTTTTACCATGTTGCTAAGAAAGCATCGAAATTTGAGAGGATAATGAACTACAACGCAGCTGCTGAATGCTGGAAGGAAGCAGCGCGTCTTTGCTGTCTCAGGGATAATATTGAGTGGTGTGTTAACAGGTCAATGTTTTGTGAGACTTTATCCACAAAGTCGAAAACAGTTTAAATTCTGGTGTTCTATTGGCAATAGAGCGATTGTAATGCTATCTATATAAGAAGTGAAAGACTTTTTATTTTAACAACCGAGGTTGTCAGTGAATGAGAAAGGATTTTCTTTAATTGAAAGTGTGATAGTAATAATGCTTTCAACTGTCATTGTTATGGGAATACAAGTTAGCATAGGTAACATCATTAGTAGTACAGTGCAAAACTATACAGCAGCAACAATAACCAATCTTCTTAACGAAATATCCCAGAAAATACAGAATAAATGTGCTCAGAAAGCAGTAGGAGATTGTAAAGAGATAATTAGCATTGAAAAATACAACAATGACAAGTTTAAAATAACAATAGATAAAATCTCTGATGGAAATAATAAATATGAAATACTTGCAATTTATCAGAGGAGTGAGAATGAGAACGGTTTAATTGAACCGTTTGTTAAGAGAACAGCGTCTATCTATGGATATCCCTCTGGTAATAATATAGTCTCTGTCCTGGGGGAGTGGACGGTGCCATTAAGCAAATATGAGCTTTTAAAAAAAGATGAATCGAAAGGAAAAGCAGCATATCATTTCTATAAAAAAGTATTACTCTCAGATTAATGAACTGGGTCTTTCTCTGATAGAAGTGTCTCTGGCGAGTACGCTGTTATCCAGCGCAATGCTTTTTATGTGGCAAACATCAAAAACAGAAAATGAAATATATTTATCACGAGAGCGCTCTACTATTATTTGTCAGTATCTGAATGCATTTGATTCTTATTTATCGAAAAACAAGCCGAACACGAAACAAGAAGTTGAATTAGATGCTTTGAAGGAATATTTGCCAGGTGAATATAAAACTTCAATGTTAGCCAAAAACATAAAGATTTATACAACGGATAAAGGTGATGGGTTACTTCTTTTGACAAAGGATAACAAACCAAAAGAATCGGGTGCAGGAGTAAGTTTTCTAGGTTTCAGAACAGCACAAATAAAAGGCAATTATGTATATTCCTATAATAGTCGTATAAAAATTAAATTAGATGAATTTCCTGTTCTTTCGGGCAAAGAACAAATTGAAGTTATGGCGATAATACCAAAAGAAACCTCTTATGTTAAGAGATGCTTAATTGATACCGGAGGAATGGAATGAATAAACAAAACGGAATTGGCATTGTTGAGGTTTGTGTAGTTTTAATTTCGTCATTATTTTTTATATATATATCTTCATATATATTACATTTAAGCAAAACATTTAATGCTGCAAGAGATGTGGCAAATGAACTGCGCTTAATGAGAGAGCAGATAGAAATATACAATAACATCAAGGGAAAGCAGGGGTATAAGATCTATGAGAGTACTAGTGGTTATTATTTAATAATGGGAGAAGGAGAAAAAAAAATTGATGAAATCCTTATGATATGCATGTTGGTAAAAGATTCATGTGGGTATGTTATTGGTAATAAAATGAAATATGTTTCTTTTCTTCGTGCTGGTGTGTCTCTCGCGGATATCGGGATTTCGTTGCCGGCCTCAGGTACTGTCAACGCAGCTCTCTTGTTCAGGATATAGTTAAATGCTTTATTTTTGGGTTGGATTATTTACACTTATGATATCCATAATTAACTACTCTGTGCATATGGATGCGTTTTTATATATGCAAAAACAAAAGAAAATCGCAGATGAGCAAGCTATTCTGGAGGATGTTTTAACATCATCTGAATATATCGGGAAGATTATTACTGAACACAAAGGCAAATGTTCAGACATTAATACGACGTGCACTGAATTATTGCAAAATCGGCTGGAGAATGACGGTTACACAGTTAATAATAACGTTATGCATTGTCGCCATAATGGCAAAATAATAACCTATTATAATTATAAACCAAATAATAAACTTTACGATTCTGTGCTTAGTTTATATGAAAAACATGGAGTGCAGGATTTGAAAACTATAGATCATGCGACTTCCAGTTATTGCAAGCTCTCTTCTGAAGGAGTTTATATACAAAAGGAATATAAAGATAATTAATCATGACACACATGTAGTAATTTTTGGGTTTTTGATGTCATTTTTTCTTCGTCCATTGATGAATGGGAGGGGGGGGGCAATACGCTGACAGGAATGAGATAAAAATATGTTAAGTTTGTTCATCTGTTAGTTGTATAACTTATTTGTGTTTATAACCTGTAAGTTATCCTGCGTTCTGTGTAAATTATTATTTCTGACAGTCTTTCCGTAAGTATTGCCCACAGAGAGAATTCGAATGAGAGGGCGTATACCTTTAACTGCATGTTCAGCACTGATAAGATGGCGGCAAACTAATAAATTATCAAGTCAATTAAGAATGACGTATATAAGAAATCCTGCACAAATGTGTCGAACAGAGTTGACTGGTGGATATAAAAATAACATTTTACCTCTCTTGTGTGTTTTTTTTTTTTTTTTTGATAACATAGTTGTATCGCTAGGCGTGTATTATTTATTTCGTTATTTATTTCGTTTAATCTAAACAATCAGGAGTTCTGGGTTATGCACCTAAATTTTAAGCATATGAGAATCAACAATAAAAAAGAAGAAAAAGGGTTATCGTTGATTGAATCAGCAATGGTTTTGGCTCTGGCAGCTACAGTTACTGCCGGTGTTATGTTTTACTATCAGTCAGCATCAGACTCAAATAAAACACAATCAGCTATTTCTGAAGTAATGAGTGCAACTTCAGCAATTAATGGCCTATATATTGGGCAAAGTAGTTATCTCGGATTGACTGCAGACGTTCTTAAAAATTCCTCTGCGATACCTGATAATTACAAGAAGGGAACTGGTATTTCAAATCCATTTGGTGGTGATTTAAATGTGGGGCCGGCTAATAATAGTAATACGGCTTTTGGGTATTATATTGAGCTTACCAAGCTACCAAAATCAGCTTGTATTAGCCTTGCAACTTTAAATTTAGGTACATCAGCTGCCGGATATGGTATTGGCCTTGACAACGTTGGTAATACAAATGGCTTTACTGACGCTTGGGGAAGTAAAAAGAAAAAAACCGCTATTACTCCATCAGAAGCCGCAGGTAGTGATGGCTGTGCTGATGGCAATGAAAACAAAGTAGCTTATTTTATGAAATAAAAAAATCCACCTTTCATCTTATTACAAGATGGAAGGTGGATGAGAGGATATATAGTGCATAATAAACTAAAATATGGTCTGTTGATATTTTCTTTATTCGCTATAACTTGTAATGTGCAGGCGTATCAGACATTGACTCCTCATAATTCATCTCAAGACGGCATGTTGAAGTCAGAACAGGTTAAGAGCGGTTTGAAGAACAACTGGAGTGTAAAAAAAGGCCAAACTCTGTATGGTATACTATCTGACTGGGCAGTATCTAATGGCTGGGAAGTGGTATGGGAAGCAAAAAGTAATTATGTAATTAATGCTTCTGCCGAATTCAAAAACATGAACATTGATGATGCTATTAAAAACCTTTTGGTTTCAATGGGAAATGTTCAGCCTAAGGTTTTTGTTCACATTTTTGATGGTAATAGAGTTATTTTAGTTAAATCAGATTCTGGAATATAATTTTTTATGCGGCGTATCGGATTATATCTCATGCTACCGGCGCTAACGGCGTGTTCAGGTACAGACATCTATAATAAGAGTTTGAAAGATGTTAATCAGATTCTGGATGATTCAGCATTACAGATGAAAAAATCCAGAAATATTTCTCTTTTTAAAAATACAGATCTTGTTAATAGAAATAAAGGTATATATCTCGGTCATAAAGAAGTACAGACTTTTCATGGCGACCCTTTACCTGGAAGGTTTGAATCTTCAAATGGTGTGACTCTCAGAACAAATATTCCTATGGGGTTGGATAATATTATCGCTCTTATTCAGGATGCGACGAAAATTCCTGTAGAAAAGAATTTCAAACGTTCGAATGTGGGTACCGCGACGAACGCAAATGTTATCTCTGATAATCTTAACAAAGCTACAGGAGATACAGCTGAGCGCTCAGGGACAAATATTCTGAATTTGATCGTGAATTCATCTACAGGAAATATGCAGATGGATATTGATTATACAGGTCCTTTATCCGCATTTTTGGATAAAATTGCATTGAACTATGATTTGTTCTGGACTTATGAACATGGTCGTCTTGTTTTTTCGACAGAAGAAACGAAAAGTTTCAGTATTAGTGTATTACCCAGTGTCTACACAACAAAAAATACGATCAGTTCTGATAGTTCCGGTTCCGGTTCCGGTTCCGGTTCCGGAAGCAGTAGCTCCAGTAGCGACTCACAATTGGATGTAAGTGTATCTCTTGATGTCTGGAAAGATATTGAAGAATCAATCAAATTGATTCTTGGTGATGAAGGTACATATACACTTTCTACCAGTACATCATCTGTAATCGTTCGAACTTCTGCGCAGAATATGAAGCGCGTTAGTGAGTATATTCAAAAGCTGAATAAACAATTAGAACGTCAGGTTACTATTGATGTTGCTGTATACTCTGTATCTACATCTGATGTAAGCAATCTGTCAATGTCTCTGCAGGCATTGTTAACCAGAAATGGTGGAGTTCTGGGTTCTATTACGTCGAATTTCCCTGCTGCAAGTGGAACCCCGACAATAACTGGATTCCTGAACGGAAATGGTAATTCAAACAATCAGGTATTACTAAACCTGTTGGCCACTTCAGGTAAGGTAAGCGTTGTTACATCTGCTGCGGTGACAACAATGTCCGGTCAACCTGTACCTTTAAAAGTTGGTAATGACAGAACGTATGTTTCTCAGATTGGAACAGTAATGGGACAAACATCGACGACTTCCAGTGCGTCAACGTCATCTGTAACTACGGGTTTTCTGATGAACCTGTTACCATCAGTTGGTGAAGATGGAAATATTCTGTTGCAATATGGGATCACTATTTCCTCTCTTGTAGGAAGTAATGATGGTTTTGATCAGGCTACAGTTAATGGAACAATAATTCAGCTACCAAACGTGGATTCAACGACATTTGTTCAGTCAAGCCTTCTTAAGAATGGCAATACCTTGATTCTGGCTGGCTATGAGCAGAAACGCAATGAAGTCTCGGATTCTGGATTAGGAAAACCAGGCTTTAAATTACTGGGTGGTTCACGAAATGGTAAAGACAGTCGAGAGATAAAAATTATTTCCATCACCCCAAGAATTATTGACGTTAAGGCCGGGCAATGACAGAGGGAAAGACGAATATACCGGGAACAGTAGACATTGATGGTAATGTCTATGCTGTAAATTTATTATGGGGGGATTCTTTCTCTGGTAGTGAAGCATCTCTTGAGCTGAAAAAAAACATGGCTCTCGTTAATACTAATTTATACGTAGAGTTAATAAACAATGGCGTTAAACAGTTTGCTCTTGCAGATAAATCATTAGGACATAAAAGAGGCATGATTTCTCTTGCCTCTGCTATTGGATTTGATGGGCAGTCATATTGTTTATTCTTACCCACAGATGACAATATCTGGGTTGTTTTAGGTGTTAATAAATCAGGACTGGTTCTTTTCGATAAGGCCTTTCCGATAAAGGAAGAAGCAAGAAACTACTTTGTTAATTTTGTTGCGTATCATTCTGACTGGGATCAGATCTACAGTGATGCAGATTCTGGTTTAGGGGAGGCTGTTGAACTTGGCAGCCTGATAAATCAGAAGGGAATTAAAATAAAAGAAACGGGATTAAGTAGTTTAATTCCTGTGTTAATGATAGGTTTATGTGTTACTATCATATTCTTTCTACTTTACACAGGTATTTCATGGTATCTTGAATATAAAGAAAGTGAAATAACTGTTAACGAGGTGCCTGTACTGGAGAAAAAGCTGGAATCTCTGGATACTCCATGGTCTGGAGTGAGTAAACCATTATCTCTGATGTTAAGCTGTATGAATGCTGTTACGGAAAAACGGGTTGCCGCTGCTTCTGTACCTGGATGGATGCCAGAATCAGTTGCGATCTGCAATGAGGGAAATATTTCCTATACAGTCAAGAGAAACGATGGTCTTAGTTTGTGGCTATCATTTGCTAATGAATTTTTTTCCGCACATGAATATCCTGACATCAGCAATATATCAAAAGATGAGGCTGTATTCTCATGGAGGTTACATACTGAAAAGTATCCTGTAGAAAAAATGAAAGATGGTATGTTGTTGAATGTTAATGATATAAAGAAATATATTGAAGATTCATTTGAAGAAAGCTTCTTTCCTGTGGATATTGGGCAACCCGTAATATCTGGTGACAGAGGTGATATTTATAGTGTTAACTTTAAGATCAATTTGTCTAATCCATTACTTATAATTCCTATACTAAAACAGATCAGTAGTCTGATTATTTCAAAAATTGAATATGATCATGTATCTGGAGAGTGGAAAATTGATGGTAAATTCTGGGGGAGTATGTAACACCATGCTAAAATATTTTGTCATCTCATTGTTTATTTTCTCTAATGTTTCTTTTGCAAACGAAGCAACAGCATCATTGCATACAGAAGTAAATAAAGAAGAACAGAAAAAAAATGATATTCTCAATGAGATAAATATAGAAAAATATAAAGATGAACTAATGGAATACCAGAGACTTCAACGTGAAAATCTCATGTTGAAACTAAGAATTGAGAACAGAACGTTAGAAAAGTCTCTGGGAGTAAACTCTTTCATACCAGAAGGTGTGAAATTAGTTGCAATTATGTCTTCTGGCGCAGGTAGCTTAAGAGCAAAAATCTATGAGAATGGGCTTAAGAATGTAAATGAAGGTGATGTTTTATCTGAAAAATATAAAGTAATAAAAATCAATAAAGATAATATAAAAATACAGGATCTTTCCTCCATGGAGGAAGATACAGTTTTCCTCTTATCAAAAGGATAAGTTATGCATTTACCTGTACCTGCTTCGCCATCAGATCTGGAGAGATTCAGACGTAATGTAACAAGGATTGTTACATCCAAAGGTGGTGATATTGAACTCACAGATGAGCAAAGGAAACATTTTCTAATATTTTCAAATGGAGATTTTCTTGTTTCCTCAGAGTTTTCGCGTACGAGAACATTACATATGCTATATGAGGTTTCGTTGCGAAAAGGGATTTCAAATATAAGAATATTTGAAATCAGTCTGAAAGATATCAGGTTATTGTATGAGCAATCAGCAAAAGTAGAAACAAAGCAACAACGAGATTTAATGCCAATTGAACAAGTTGTATCTAATCTTATCTCTGAATGTTGTGAACTGAATATCAGCGATCTACATATAAAGGTATATGATTTGGAAGCTGATATTCATATTCGCAAAGATGGAGATATGCAATTATTACGGCAGATAGAAGCCGAACTTGCTCATTCAATACTGGCATCTTTATATAATAATGCCTCTGATGCTGATGCTACTTATAAAATAAATATGTATCAGGCTGCAAGGATTGTTGCGTCCAAAACAAGATTTTACATGCCTGAAAAAATACAGGCTATACGTCTACAATTTAACCCCCTTGGTCAAGGGGGAAGATATATGATCGCCCGATTCTTATATGCGGAGAAAATGAGCGATAAGAAAACAATAGATCCCGTTAATATAGGATTTCATTCTGTACACGCAAAATCTTTTGCCCGGATGAGGCGATTACCAATAGGTATAAATATAGTTTCTGGACCGACTGGTTCTGGGAAATCCACAACACTGAAAAATCTGTTAGAACTTCTTTATGTTGAAAGAAGACAAAAAGTAAATATAATTAGTATCGAAGATCCTCCAGAATATGAAATTGAAGGAACTGCACAACTTCCTGTTACTAATGTTGAGACTGAACAACAGAGGGGTGAAGAATACCGTAAAGCTATAACAGCAGCATTGCGATCTGATCCTGATATTATTATGCCTGGTGAAGCGAGGGATGCAGAAGTCATTAATCTTTTATTCACTGCAGCGATGACCGGACACCAGGTGTGGACTTCATTGCATGCAAATAATGCGATTGCAATTTTTGATCGTCTTAAAGATCAAGGTGTGGATAATTTTAAGTTGACTGACCCTGAGTTAATAACAGGTCTGATTGCCCAGCGCCTTGTAAAAAAGCTATGTTCAGAATGTAGTTTATCGCTTGTCGACTATCTTGAGTCTGGCGGAATTCTTTCCGAAGATGAAAAAATAGTTATTGAAGGATATGGAGATAAAGTCAGGTTTGCCAACACCCGCGGGTGTTCTTCATGTAAATCAGGATATAAAGGAAGAACAATTATTGCTGAAGTGATTGAGCCGGACAGCTATCTGTTAAAACTTATCGCGGAAGGTAAACGTCAGGAGGCTATTTCATACTGGCTTAACGATCTGAAAGGTTTATCCATGAAAGAACATGCCTGGATAAAAGTATTGTATGGTGATATCACGGCTGCAGACGCAATGGACCGAATAGCTGGAATGACTGATATAACTCAGGAAAGGAAAAGGTTTTTATTTTCTCTTGGTAGGTAATATGAAATGGGAAAATTGGCACAAATAGAACAATCTTTTACAAAGATACAATTTAATTCCAAAACCAGGATGAGAATTTTTTCAAAATTGTCTCGCTATTTAGGTAATGGTGTTCCTGTATCCTTTGCACTGGGTGAATTGTACAAGTTTTCTACTGATGATGGGAAAAAGAAAAAAACTACTGAGGCAATAGTCCTTTTGACATGGTTAAATGCAATAAGAAATGGTACCAGCCTGGCTGATGCGATGAAAGGATGGGTACCTGCAGATGAACTTTCGATTATTTCTGCGGGGGAAATATCAGGTAATTTAAGCAAATCTTTTGACGACATCATTTATATAAATGACACAAAGAAAAAGGTTAAAAGTGCACTGGCTGGCATCATTTACCCTGTAGTCCTGGTTCTTACAACTTGCCTCTACCTATATATTTTCGGTACACAAGTTGTTCCTGCATTCGCAGGTATTTTACCTGTTGAGGAATGGCAAGGCGCTGGTAAGATGATGTATTACCTTGCTGTTTTTGTACAAAATTATCTGTTGGCAATTATGGTATTATCTGTCTTTATAATACTGGCCGTGATTATATCGATGCCATACTGGAGAGGAAAGATAAGAAAACACTTTGACTCTTTTCCTCCGTGGTCAATATATAAAACAGTTTTTGGGTGTGGTTTTCTGTTATCCCTTTCTGCATTAATGCAATCAGGCGTACCAGCACCAGAAGCCATACGTATAATAATGCGTACAGCCAATCCATGGTATAAGGAACGCCTGTCGGCGATTAGATTCAGATTGTTAAATGGCGATATTAATCTGGGTGAGGCTCTTTATTCAACACAATATATGTTTCCTTCAAAGCAAATGATTATGGACTTGCGCTCTTATGCTGCTCTCGGTGGATTTGATGACATACTGCATAAATTATCAGTACAATGGCAGGATGACAGTGTTGAGTTTATACACAATCAGATGTCTATATTTAAAAATGTTGCTATTGTTGTCATGGGGATCATATTCATGTGGATTGTCTCAGGTATGTTCGCATTGCAACAGCAGATCAGTGATGCAGCACAATTTTAAAAGGTATTATTATGGATAGTATTAATAAGTTAACTTTCGCAGACCTTCTGTTAACTGAAGAAAAATCAGTATTTCGCTATCTTGAAGGGCAGAATAATCCTATTGTTAATGTCGACAGTTATTATGATGATGAAATAAAACAAATAAAAAGCAACATTAAAGTGCTCAGTCAATCTAAAGGAAAGGAGTTTTTCTACTCTCATTTTGGAACTCCATATCGTGTTACCGTAATTAATACAGTTGGTGGAACTGGTTATTTTTTAAGAAAACTAAAGATACCTGTACCAGCACTTGATCAGCTTGGTTTCTCTGCTGGCGTTCTGTCAACACTCAAATCACTGGGTAAAATGAAGGGGCTTATCCTGGTCGGTGGCGCTACGGGATCAGGTAAATCAACAACGATATACTCTTTATTAACTGAATTTTTAACACAATATGGTGATATTCTGATTTCTATTGAGGACCCACCAGAACTACCAGCACAAGGAAGTTACGGCGCTGACGCGAAAGGTATCTGGTATCAACTGGATGCAAGAGATGTCGGTGGCTATGAGCAAGCGATGATTTCAGCGATGCGTTATAATCCAAGATACATTTTCTTGGGTGAGATTCGTAGTCCAAAAACAGCAAAAGAAGCAATTCGTGCTGCTGTGAATGGACATCTGGTTGTATCGACCATTCATGGTAGTTCTGTACAGGGCTCTCTCTATGCTCTACAGCAAATTGCATCAGCTGAAGGAGAGATGGACCTGGTACGTAGCATTATTGCTGATGGTTTATTGTGTGTTATACATCAGGAGTTGCACTTTATCGATAATGGTAAGAGAAAACTTACATGCAATATTTTGTGCAATGATGGGACACCATCAATACCTTCTAAGATAAGAAGTGGTAAGCTCGAATTGTTAAACAACGAAATTGAAACACAGAAAATTCTTCTGTCCAGAGGAAACAGCTTAGTTAAATAGATATGATTGAACATATTCCACAATGGATGATGCTGTTTTTTGTTTTTTTCTATGCATCAGTTATTACAAGCTTTCTTTGTCTTGCTGTAGATCGACTACCACATCAACTTAAGTGGAGGGAAGAGTCAGATGAAAATCTAACGATTTACAGTCCTCCTTCTCATTGCAATGAATGTAATACAAAGATCAGATGGTGGGGACTGATTCCCATTATCGGATATCTTCTTTGCAAGGGAAAATGTTTAAACTGTAATGTAAAGATACCGATAGTCTATCCACTATCAGAGCTATGTTGTTCATTAACTTGTGTGATTATTTTCTGGAAAATACAAGATTTTCAGACATCACTAATTTTATGCAGTATATTTCTATGCTTGTTTTTTCTTAGTTTTATCGATATTCGTGAGCAATGGTTGCCAGCTTGTGTAACCATTCCACTATTCTGGTCAGGGCTTGTCTTTTCTTATTTTGCTGAACCAGAATCAAAGATTCTTGGTGCCTGTACAGGATTTTTTATCATGTATCTGTCAATGAAAATTGTAAGTCATATGAAAAAAGATGACGTAGTGGCAGGTGGTGATATTGCTCTATCCTGCGCTGCAGGTGCATGGTTGGGAGTTGATGAGGTAATGATTTTCTTGCTAACCTCATCAGTTATATTTTTATTATATTCGATTCCCTATCGATTTAAGGGGACTGTTTTTGTTCCAATGGGGCCTGCTTTATCTGCTGGATTTTTCATATGCTTATTGCGAGTGATATAAATAACTTACATACCTGTTTTGTTAACGCTACTATTGCAAATAGTCTGAAACCAGAGTTACTTGCGGCAGTTATTTCAGTTGAAGGAGGTAGGCCGGGCGCTGTCTCCGTAAATAAAAATGGAACTCATGATTTAGGAATCATGCAGATCAATACTGGTGCATGGTTACCACTTATCAGTAAAACTTTTTTTAATAACCAACATGATAAAGCGTATAATGCCCTAAAAGATAATGGGTGTTTCAATTTATATATAGGTTCATGGATACTTGCGCATTCTATACGAAAAGAGAAGGGGGATGTTTGGGAAGGTGTCGGTAGATATCATTCTGCAACGCCAAAATATAAGTACAGATATATAGAAAAAGTAAAGAAAGTTTATAATAAACATTCTTTAAAAATGGGATCATAAAAACATCTAAGCAGAGGTTATTTTGGCGTCGAAAAGTGCTAAAAAAGAACAATGTGAGTTAACTATCAAATCTATCGAAAAAGCTTATATTAAGCGAGCCCATCTTTTGGGAGGGCTTTTTGTTAAACATTGTCCACCAGATACATTTTCTTGTAATGTCATAAATATTCTTGATATCGAGAATATGATTCGTACATTTGAACAAATCATTTCTATCAATAATGAAATACTTAAACTTACTCATGATTACAATATAATTGCATCTAAATCATGCTTTGATAATTTTGAGATCTTAACTATTAATACAATATAGCAATGTAACTAGCTTTGAGAATCACAAACTCGAATTGGCTTTTCACGTCCTTATGGAAAATTTGCCATGTTTTTTTATCCTTTCCTTGCAAGGATAAACCACATAGAGCATAAAGATGAAATATACAAAGAAATTAGTTGCATTGCACAAAGATTTAAGTCTGATTGAATCGGCAATGGTTTTAGCTATAAGTGCCACTATTACTTCAGGTATTTTGTATTACTACAATCATGCAAAAGAAAATCACGAACCGGCGGTACCGGACGAAGAAGTTTTCCTTGAGGTATTTCACCATCCGTTCCACCTTACCTTTGGTTCTGGCCCTTCGTGGATAAAGACTTGGACGGATTCGTAATCGCTGGATTCGGTCATTCTGTCTCCCTTGTATATGAGTTAACCTGATAACCTCGGGGAGCAGGTACCGGCATCCACGTTACAGACGGTCCCGGCAAAAGTGCCACCTGACCCCTATTAGCGGTTACCAGCGCCCCCCGGATCATGGACGACTGGGGGCAGTAATCATGCCGAGTCTGGCTGGCTAACACCCCATTATAAGGGGTACGAATAAAGTAACGGGGGTATAAAAAACAGCCTGTTACGGTATAAAAATCGATCACGCGAAGAGAGAAACATACCAGGGTGACATGAAAACCGAAGAGTTGCATATGGCATAAGGCGCGGACTGAGGTATCGCTTAGTTTTTCAATTTCCTGTACGTTAACAAACAGTAAATTGATAAATTTATATCCTTTTCATGGAAGGATATATCGCATAATAGGTTAGGTTAGGTTAGGTTAGGTTAGGTTAGGTTAGGTTAGGTTAGGTTAGGTTAGGTTAGGTTAGGTTAGGTTAGGTTAGGTTAGGTTAGGTTAGGTTAGGTTAGGTTAGGTTAGGTTAGGTTAGGTTAGGTTAGGTTAGGTTAGGTTAGGTTAGGTTAGGTTAGGTTAGGTTAGGTTAGGTTAGGTTAGGTTAGGTTAGGTTAGGTTAGGTTAGGTTAGGTTAGGTTAGGTTAGGTTAGGTTAGGTTAGGTTAGGTTAGGTTAGGTTAGGTTAGGTTAGGTTAGGTTAGGTTAGGTTAGCCGCAAATGAAATATAAAAATCTCACCGTATCACAAAAAGGTTTAAGTCTGATTGAATCGGCAATGGTCCTGGCTATCAGTGCGGTCGTTGTTTCTGGTGTTTTGTACTATTATAATCAAGCCCAGGAAAACCGAAAATTAGAAGAAGGGATTAAACAAATACAAACAATAGCAGCATCAGTAAATAAACTTTATACCAACAGCACTGCATCCTTAAAAGGGATTAGCTCTAATCCGGATAATGATAAAGTAGTTGAGGCGATTTCTGCTATTTCTGGCATTCCGACAATGATAGGACCAGGAAATGCAAAGATGTTTACCACCCCATCAGGACAATGGGTTCAATTTTGGGTAAATGATAAAAGTTCTGTGAGTAACACATATTCTCTTGAGACGCAAGTCCAAAGCGTCTCCTCATGCATATCATATGCAACATTAAACATGGGTACAATAATGGCGGGAAAAACTAAAATTCTTATAGACAGTAAAGAATATGGGAGTGATAGCACCTCCAGCAACACTACCAATTTCTCCTTGTCGCCATCAATCGCATCAAATGCATGTGAAGAAGCTGGAAAAAATAAAAACGGTAATAACATAAAGATAAGATACACATTCAGATATTAAAACAAGACATTACACATCTAACTGGCTTCCCCTTGATACCAGACTGCAAGAGTATCCCAAAATAAAAGATAAATCTGTGTACACAGTTAACAATGAAAACGGGTTTAACTGTGTGTACATTTTTATCAATAGAATTAGATCACCGTCTAAAAAACTTATTTAACTTATTTTTTAATTTGTTTGTTAAGCTTGGCAAATATGCTGAATTTTTAGTTGTGGCGTATGAATTATTATAACGTTCTGTTTCGAAGTATTTTCTGATAATTTGCCATAATAGCTCCACCAGTGCCAATAACTAAATTGATTTCCATTTACTGATGCTATTGCTCTTCTTAGTTGATGATAAGCTTCACCTCTGTTCAGTGCTTGTTGCACAAATTGCCTTAAGGTTTTATTGTCAGCATAATCTAGGACATATATGCATTTTATAACTCGGTCATACTCCCGAAGAGCTGCTAATGTCTTGTTGCTACGCTCTGTATTAGATAACTTCTTAACAACCGTACTTTGAATGGTTGTTTTTCTGCTTAAAGAACAAATAATATGTTGGATGTTTTCTCATTCATGTTCAATGAGCTTAAAGTTAAATTGTTTTTTTAGTTTTATAATGAGTTTATCACTCTCCAGTATAACATCAAATAATTCATTAAATATTTTCTTAAATTTTGCATAACGTGGTGAAAACTGATAACCAAAAATGTCGAGTAGGCAGCCTGGCGGCTGCGGCTTGTCATGGTCTGAGATTACCGTTATAAAAACAGGCAATATCATTGTCTTTCAGGTGGTTATATGGCCCGTTCAGCCAAACCCCGTAAACGAAAACCTTCCCCACAACGAAGCAAGTGAGAAAAACGGCGATGCAAATCAGGTGGAGAGGGATGTATCAGCGGTTACTGAAGATTGACCCGCTGAAATGCATCCTGTGCGGAAGTCAGATGCGGTTTACGGGGCTGAAGCGGGGATACTGTCTGGCAGAGCTGGTTATGATGCATGAGCCGCTGGCCCGAATGCAGTGTTGCGGCTGAGAGCCGCAGAGGGGGAGTTGCGTCCATTTTACGGGGAACGGAGCAAAAAACCACCATTCATACCCTTTATCAATCAGTGTTATCCTGTTTAATAGTCGTTTCCGTTCATATGGTGCATAAGGAGTGTTGAAGAAATATCCGTTTTGTGGTGTTTTTTAATCTTTTGGGGGTTTTAATTCCTATTGATGAACGTCTGCTGATAAATACGCCCGACACCTTTCTGGTTGCCTACATAGAACGTGTCCTGCGACCCCAGATATCCCGGATGAGCCGTTTCGATTTCGCCACAGGCCTCGTCATCACTGGCTTTACGCTCCAGTGCTGCGATCTGGCTGTCAGTTAGCTCAATGCCATCACGGGCGACTTTTTCTTCCAGTGCTTTCAGTCGTTTTTTGAAATTCTCAAGGTTATGGCGTAACCAGACAGAAAGGACACCACTGCCGGAGATAAAAGCGCCCTGTTTTGGATTATTGTCCATGCGAAGCATAGTTGGAATAGCGCTCTCCTTCGTTGACAAACTGATGATGTTGGACTCACTCTAAATAAAAGTGGCACTTCCCCAACTTAACTAAAGACAGGAAATCGCCTATTCGCAAACAGCTGTTAATAGATGTTAGCCAGATAACGGTCTTTCCTTCTCAGCATATTGATGCTCCTTCTAATGTTTCGTACATAAGAATTTTAGTATTTTTCTCGAAATGAAAATCTATCATAATTAATACGTAAATTAATTTCTTCAATTGCAGATCAAGACATTAATGACTGGCAGTAACAAATCATATTACGCTTCATTAAAAATGACAGGGTTACAGGAGAAAGCAGGCCAGAATTCACGTGGTGCACCTTCCGTTTTCATCTCTTTTTCTCTGTGTTCTCAGTCCTGGCATTACCCCAATTCTCCCAATTCTCCCAATTCTCCCAATTCTCCCAATTCTCCCAATTCTCCCAATTCTCCCAATTCTCCCAATTCTCCCAATTCTCCCAATTCTCCCAATTCTCCCAAAAACGGTAAACCAGCCCTCAGCCCGTACCATGACTGGCTTAAGACGGGATCCTAACGGCAAAATGCGCCTTTATGTATTTGGTTTTACCCGCAATAATGCGTGATAATCAAACAAAAGGATCCGCGCGCTGCGATTTATTGTCGTGGAAGGATCCGGGCGTTCAGGTCAGAATACCTGTATCCATAAACAGTGCGTGTGCTACGTGAAAAATAACTCATGAACAATGTCATTCCCCTGCAGAATTCACCAGAACGCGTCTCCCTGTTACCCATTGCGCCGGGGGTGGATTTTGCAACAGCGCTCTCCCTGAGAAGAATGGCCACTTCCACGGGGGCCACACCGGCCTACCTGCTGGCCCCGGAAGTGAGTGCCCTTCTCTTCTATATGCCGGATCAGCGTCACCATATGCTGTTCGCCACCCTCTGGAATACCGGAATGCGTATTGGCGAAGCCCGGATGCTGACGCCGGAATCATTTGATCTGGATGGTGTAAGACCGTTTGTGCGGATCCTGTCCGAAAAAGTGCGTGCGCGACGCGGACGCCCGCCAAAAGATGAGGTCCGCCTGGTTCCGCTGACAGATATAAGCTATGTCAGGCAGATGGAAAGCTGGATGATCACCACCCGGCCCCGTCGTCGTGAACCATTATGGGCCGTGACCGACGAAACCATGCGCAACTGGCTGAAGCAGGCTGCCAGACGGGCCGAAGCTGACGGGGTACACTTTTCGATTCCGGTCACACCACACACCTTCCGGCACAGCTATATCATGCACATGCTTTATCACCGCCAGCCCCGGAAAGTCATTCAGGCACTGGCTGGTCACAGGGATCCACGTTCTATGGAGATTTATACCAGAGTTTTTGCGCTGGATATGGCTGCCACGCTGGCAGTGCCTTTCACAGGTGACGGGCGCGATGCTGCAGAGATCCTGCGTACACTGCCTCCCCTGAAGTGACAGCATACGCTCTTCCTTATATAAGCGGAGGTAAGCAGAACAGGTATAACATAAGCTATAGCAGGTAGATAAACTGTAGTGAGTAAGCCGTGTTTTATGTAAGGAACAGGCAGATGGCAGCTCAGCCACAGACAGTGCAGCAGGAAACTGAATATAAACTACAGTGAGCACATCACTCACTGCACCTGTTAATATAAACTGTAGTCAGTAAAGAGTCTCTCTTATCTGACTACAGTTTCTGTTCAGCGGGATTTGAAGAGTTTTTCCAGGTCATCCAGCGTGATGCCCAGTTTTTCAAGCAGGGCAAGCTTCTCCGCCATCTCCGGACTGATTTTTTCCGCAGGTGAAGGTGGCAACTGATTTTCCTTACTCTCATCATTCTGTAGTGGTCAAGTAATACTGGCCACGGTTTTACAGTAAAAATGGTACCTGTTCTCGGACTCTTCCGGAGTCAACCCACCGTTATAATGGTGAGGTCTGATACTGTTGTAGTAGTTCAATATGTAATCATTAATTTGCTGCCGGGCCTCGTCCTTGTCGACGTAACCATTCGCTGGCACCCATTCTGTTTTCAGACTGCGGAAGAAGCGTTCCATTGGGCTATTATCCCAGCAGTTTCCCCGCCGACTGACACTTTGCTTTATGTCAC